>JAWWQA010000399.1:0-4605 GCA_033854695.1 Rubrobacteraceae bacterium | reverse complement strand
TGGACAACCTCTCTGCCGATGAATTGCAGGCGACTCATGCCTATGAGCAGCAGAACAAGAACCGAGATACCCTCCTAGAACAGATCGACCGTAAGATGAGGGTAGCCACTGGAGTGCCCATCCAGTACTACGACAGTTCAAACGTTGGAGAGATCGTCGAGCAGCTGGACAACCTCTCTGCCGATGAATTGCAGGCGACTCATGCCTATGAGCAGCAGAACAAGAACCGAGATACCCTCCTAGAACAGATCGACCGTAAGATAAACGCCGCTTCGTAAGACGGGCTTCTCTGAGTTAGCGCTAGGTGCCGGGACTTCTTAACAGCCCCGGCTCTTTTTATGCCTCCGGTGGTGGTGGGTTTCCGAGAATCTACCTTCTCGGCAGTCTAGTGAATAGGAGAAGAAAAGGGCTATTCAACCTTCAGCGGCACATGGAACTCCACGCGCGTTCCTACATCCGGGCGTGCATAGACCGAGCAGATACCTCCCACTAGCTCTGCCCGTTCCTCCATGAATCTTATCCCGCTACCGTCACTCTGCTTGGCCTCCTCCAGGTCAAAGCCTCGCCCGTCGTCTTCGACGATGGCTAAGGCCTCCTCGGCGCTGACTCTTACCTCCACCACTACGCAGCTCCCACCGGAGTGGGTGGCAGCGTTGCGAATCGCCTCGCGTATCGCCAGGTATAGCTGGTCACATGTGCGAGGGGTGAGGTGTTCTTCGTCGCCATGTACGTGCAGCCTGTACTCTATCTCCGGCCACAGCACCTCCCTGAGCACTTGGGAGAGCGGTGTCTCTAGTCCGTCCACAAGCTCCGTTTCGCGCAGGGTCTTTGAGAGGTCCCTCACGGATTGCATGGCCCTCAGGATCGCCTCGTCAGCTAGGACGATTTTCTCAGCGGCCGTCTTGGAGTCTCGCTCCTTGAGAGCGCCGTAGAGCTGGAGACTCTGGTGAGCGACCCCCAAGTCGTGAGCGACACGGTCGTGCAGATCACGGCTGATGCGCTTCCTCTCCTCAGACTTAGCCCGCTCCTCAAGCTCCTGAGCTAGGAAGCGTTTGCGCTTTCTGTGATGTTTGCTTAGATTTTCGTCGCCTTCTTCCACAAGCCCTATTTTGCACCTATCTCCGACTTCGCGTCGCTCCCGCTAGTAAGACCTCAAACCTCGCCATGGACCTGCTACGCATATCTGTAGATCTGGTGGCGGAAAATGGGGCCCAAAAAATAGCTCGCCCCTACCGTAAACCGCATAGGAATGGGATAATCGAGTTTCATGATTCTCACCAATTCCGCCATGCTAACGACGCAAATGTGTAACGCTTGTGTGGTGAGGTTTGCTTAGGTTGTAGCTCGCTAGCTACTTGGCTGGTTAGACTCTGGAGACGTTCTCCGCCTGCATTCCCTTCTTGCCACGGGTTGCCTCATAGGAGACCTTGTCACCTTCCTCAAGAGATTTAAAGCCGCTGCCAGCTATCCCGCTGTGGTGCACAAAGAGATCATCACCCCCATCATCGGGCTCGATGAAGCCGTAGCCCTTCTCGTCGTTGAACCACTTTACTGTTCCTTGGGGCATGCGCTAAAGCCCGCCTTTCTTTCGCTGGGTTCCCTCACAACAAAACCCCAACCGCTAAGAGGGGTGGCGCTTCATAGTTGCTATTAACCAACCTTCTTCTGACTCAAGTCCCCAATATAGCAAATAGGGGCCATAGCCCGAAGGCCCCGGCCACATGTCATCGGTATCTCAGTAACTATCGCTGTCTGCCGCCTTAGCACTAACCCAGGCCTTATAATTCTCCTCCCACTGGTTGTGGCGACCCTCTTCTTCGGAGTGCTGAGTCCTCTCTAGAGAAAGCCCATCTTTATTGTTCCTTGAGTTCTCCCAGAGCTCGTACCAATAGTCGAGCGCCATCTTCATGTCCTGAGCATCCTTTCCCGCTCCCTACAAAGCAGAAAAGTAATTTACATTACGGGCAGGAAATGCGCATCGACCAATTTACCCATCTTTGCTTAGTAATTTTTACTTACATTATGAAAGAGCCGGAGCCCCCGGCGAAGCTAGGACCCGGCCCGCTACTTTTGAGTAGACGACGGGTTAGGGGTGCTTACCCGCTCCATAATTTTGCCGCAGCCACCGCACGTACGAGCGTTGATGCTCCGCCCATCCATCTATGACGCGGACCATCGGTTCGCCCAGCGGGCCCAACAACCTCCAATACTCCTTCGCTTGTTTTTCGAAGGTGTTCACCATCTGTTCGTAGCCGTCCAGTCCTTGTAAGGCCTTGTCATCCTGTGGTCCCTGCATCGGCTAGCCTTCCCAACGCGATAGTGACAGTTTGAGTATACGTTAGAAACTTCGCCCTAAAATCCTGGCTCTCCCGATCTTTAGGTGATCCAAAGTAGAGCAATCGCCCACACGCCGCCCGACCGCTCCAAAGTCGGCTTCGCCGTCTCATTTCAGAGCCTCAACCACTCACAAAGCGTTCCAAGCAAACACAATCACTCCACAAAGGAGGGTTCATTGCTTGCAGCGAACCCCTATCACCAAAAGCTGGGGAGAGCCCAGACCTTATGGCGAGGTTTGAACCGTGCTTCAACTTGCACGAAGCAGTATAGGATGTGGAGACAAAGAAGGTAAGCGCTAAGCTTCCAAGATATGGCAACCCGCCCTTATAGTGGAACCTTTCTGCTGTGTATCAAAACCGTTGCAGGGTGTTGAAAAAGTCGGTGTCGGACTGAGTGGTAGGCCAAAACAAGACCAAAACACTTTTAAACCCAGGCCAAAACACTACAAACCCCGGGTATTGAGCCCCTGAAAAGGGGTCAGAAAATGGCACGAAGGAGTTTTTCAACAGCCTGGATTTTTCTCGTAAACCCATATCGAAGATCTTACATGAACTCGATCGCATGGACGGCCGCTACAGCTTGGTCACCCTCTGTGGCGGATGAGGAATGGAAATCGCTGGCATCTACGCACGCGTCTAGTCGTACGTACACCGATCTAACCCCGCAAAGGCAAAGGTGTCGAGGATAAAATACGCTGGAACTCTTAGACCCTGATGATGCCATTACTACCAACGGCGGGTGCCGAGCTAAATGTGGTGGAGTTCTAACCGCAGATCACGGTCAGCAACCGCTAAGGTTTCTGGCTCTAGCTCTCTCCATGAAGACGCGGAATCTATGGGTTCGGAGGCGAAGAGTATGGCCCCGTGGCGGGGGCAGCACTCGGTGCGGGTGCCGTACAAGCTTTGGCCCCGAAAATCCTCCCCAGCCTCAAGGCGTCTGACAAAGAGATGAGGATCTTCTGTACCAGGGAATCGAAGGGCGTAGAGGAAGTCACCATCGGCTAGGAGGAAGTTAAGACTGGCGTAGGTACAGTTCTCTGTGATCCACTCTACGGCCTTACGGATACCGGCGGGTATGTTCAGAGCCTTCTCGATATAGTGGCGGAGGACGGCGAAGTATTGCTCGGAGTCGGTGTCGCCTCGGAAGGGACCTAAAGAGAGCGGAAGATTTTCCAAGCCCTCGATGTGGCCGTTGTGGGCGAAGACGAGGGAATCGTCGGCAAAAGGCTGGGTGTTATCTAGGCAGGACCTGCCCTGGGTAGCGTAGCGGACATGAGCAACAAAGAGATGGGAGCGAACCCGGCGTGCTCTGGCGACGAAGTCCTGGTTTCTATAAGCGGCGATGGGGTGCTTCTGGACTATGGGGCGATGATCTACGTAATGAGCGAGGCCTGTTCCATCGGAGTGTTTGTAGGATTGGTCGATCATGGAATCCGAAGCACCCAGAAGCCAGAAGTGGGCGGTTGCGGGTTCAGAAGCCATCATGCCAAAGAGGCGACACATATAACGACTTTATGGTACGAAGCCACAGATAGCAAATTGCAATGAATGCGACGCTGTGAGGAGGCGCGGCAAGGGCTCTTAGGGACCCGATAGGTACGTGACGAATAGTTGGGGCGCGGGTAACCGCTCAGGTGCGCCTGGACGCAGAAGAGGGCAGAGCTCTTCGCACCAAGGAGATTCTCCAAACAGCTGTCTCAAAACTCATCAACGCATACATCGGTGGAACACTGTTCGCAGTGTTCCGAAACCCAACCTTTTTGGTACGGGCAAAAGGTTTCGCGCCGAGGGTGCAGGCTGCCGCTTCTAAGCGCTTCCCGGAAACTCGCTCCTCAGTTAGGCGCGAGCTTTAGCCCAACTTGGCCACTAACTCTTGACAACTTCGTGTTTGTCGGGCAGGGTCGAAGTAGCGCCTCCTCCCTATTTAAGGGGCGGCGAGAACGCCGAGTTGGTCGTGCGGTGGGTGCGGAACGTTGGAGCATGAGAAGAAAGGGACGCGATGCAGCCCATAGAGGTAGTGGAGTTAGAGGGAAGTGTACGGGGAGGGAGACTTCGATGCCGTTGCCGAACTTTACTCTGAAGCTGCAGAGTTCGTGCTGGCAGACGGATCTGTGGTGCGGGGACGCGAGAATGTCGTGGGCTTCCTCAAGGATGAGGCGGAAGCTTTTTCCGACGCGAGCTTCACCTGGGAGATTCTAGCGGTGAACGGTCCAACAGTGGTGCAAGCTTGGACATGGAGCGCCAAGCACACTGGTGATCTAACGCTTCC
>JAWWQA010000398.1:0-3205 GCA_033854695.1 Rubrobacteraceae bacterium | reverse complement strand
CCAAGCTGTATCTGGAGGACGTCGAGATCCAGGTCGTCGAGGAGGAGGTCCCGGATCTCACCGACCGTCACTCCCGTGTCGAGCATTAGCCGTATCACGACGGCGTCGCGCAAGTCGTCGAGACCATTCTGGGGGAAGGAGAGGAGCTGGTCGGTCTCTTCCTCTTCGAGGAACGTTATCTGCTGATCCAGGGGCTGGTGCATGGGCTCTATGGGGTCGAGAGCCAGCTCGGCATCGGTCGAGGTGCGAACCCAATCGAGAAAGCGCCTCACGGCCGCGTCCTTGCGGTAGACGGTGAAGCGCTTGCGCCTGCCCTCGAGAAGATGATTGCGGAAGGCCATCACCTCTCCGACGCCGACGTCCTCGACCTGCACCACGTTCCTCTGCGCGAGAAAGCGGGTGAACTCTTTGAGGTCCGCCTCGTAGAACTCCGCGGTGCGGGGGGAAGTGTTTGGATCCTCGGCGAGCTGGGCGCTAAATTCCGCGATTAGGGACATTACTTCCATATGTGTATTTTACTCCCCCAAAGAGCCCAACACGCCAGGGCGTGACCAGCGTATGGCCTTCGTATACTTCGGCGACGTTGAAGAACTTGCGAATACACGGATTGGTCTCGGCGGTGCCACTGATAGCATTGCGGTTCTTCTCACACCTCTTCCCCGGAGTGGTCGGCCTCTCACCTTCCTTGTTCCACCGCCGCATTCGCAAGCTCCGGCGCTTCCTCGAACCCTTACGAAGGCGACGCGAAAGCAGAAGGTGTGTATCTTAAGCCTATGTTTAGCGAAGCCAAAGCCTGGCATGGGATGAGAAGGTTCCGTTTGAGGAGGCTAGAGGAACTTGAGGCCGGGCGGAGCAACGAGTTCTGGCGTAAGCTGTTAGAAGAATGAGGGCAGAAAAGAAATATGGAGAGATTGAGTGACTCTACTCTTCACGCTTCTCGGCGCAGGGCTGATTCTCTTTGCGCTGCGTGACATCTTTGACACGTTGTTTCATCCGAGCGGCAAGGGTATGTTGAGTCGGGCGCTTCCGTGGTTCCTCTGGCGTAGCGTTCGCCAGATCGGTGTCCGCTATCCCGTAGTACGGGAGCTTTGCGGTCCCGTGACGCTCCTCACTGTCATAGCGAGTTGGACTACTCTCTTGGCGGTTGGCTGGGCGCTCGTGCTCTGGCCGTACCTGCCTGAAGGATTCTTGTTCACCCGCGAGCTTGACCCGACGGCCCATGGTGGTTTCTTCGACGCACTCTACTTCTCGGTGGTGACGCTGACGACTTTGGGCTACGGGGATATCGTGCCGACGGGCGGGTGGCTTAGGGTGCTCGTTCCGCTCGAAGCTTTGGTTGGCTTTGGCCTTTTGACCGCGAGCCTCTCGTGGGTCATCTCGCTCTATCCGGCCTTTTCCAGGCACCGTTCTCTTGCTCACGAGATCAGCCTCGTTCGTGAGGCTGAATCCGAGACCGGGATAGGTGTGAGGCAGATGGATGCTCTCGCCGCCGAGCAGATGCTCGGCAACCTTACCTCGCAGCTGGTTGCCGTCCAAACCGATCTCATCCATTTCCCGATCTCGTACTACTTCCGCAGCAGCAGCGAACGGGTCGAACTCTCGGCAGTCATGCCGTGCCTTCTTCGCTTGGCAACAGAGGGCGACAATGAGGATTGCTCGCCCGGCGTTCGTATGCGCGCCAGAATGCTACGTAGCGCGATCGAGGACTTTTCGGAAACGCTCGGATCGCGTTTTCTCGGCCTCTCGTCGGCTTCGACCGACAAGGTCCTAACAGCCTACGCTCGCGACAACCTCCATCCCTTCCCGACCTCAAAGGCTTTACATAAATAAAGAGCTTCGAAGGAAAGGAGTCGGGACCCCGGCCCGGTTATATGCTGAACGTCTACACCGGTTCTGGCTGGCCCTTGACTGATTTGAGGTTCCTGCGTTCGAGTTGCCTGCCGCATCCGGGGCAGTGCGTGAGCTGCTCGCCGTGAGTTTCGCTAGTTTTTAGATCGTCAAAGAACACCCATTCATGCCTACCTCCGACCCACCAGACCTCTCCCCAGATTTTGTGCTCCTGCTCGCACGGACAATACAGCGTGGCCACCGGTTCCTCTCCTTCCTGGTTTTTGTGTATTGTAACGCACGAAACAATCCAAGCAGAGGCATAGTAGGCGCGAGCAGAACCTCGGGCGACGTCTGCTCGACCGCCACCGATCCCCAAGACCCCTCAGCAGAATTTCTCTCGAGACCGAAACTAGAAAGAATAGTTACTCTTGATGCCCAGGCTAACAGCCAGCTAACGCCCACCATCTACGATGGATGTAGGAGTAACTCACAGGTATGTAGGAGTAACTCACAGGTAACTCACAGGTGTTGCCGGAGCAAGCAGATCGGGCATTAGGGCCTTCAACAGCGCCAGCCTTCGCCGGGTGCCGTCGTAGCCTCGATGGACTGATCCGAATCGGAAGGGTGAGCGCTAACGACCGTACGGAAGTAGGATACAAGTCACCTTGGAGTTGGCCCCCATAGACACCTATAATTCCGAACGGTGTTCAAGGATTTCAAGATTTCGGTGCTCTTGGTTTGTCTTGCGCTGTTGGGTCTGGCGGCTCTCCCAGCCTACCCGCACACGGAGACGACATCGGTAAAACTACGCCCGGCGGAGGTGGAGAACACCCGGAAGCTCCTCGGCGAAAGCCCGGCGGGCCAGCGGGCGGAGCCCTCGCAGAGGGCGAGCTTGCAAGATGAGGCGCCTGGCGGTGGAACAATGACGCTCTCGGTACCGAAGCTCGGTCTAGAGGACATTCCGGTGCCCACTGCCGACAGCCAGGTGGCCCTGGATCGGGAGGGCATAATCCGCCTCAAAGACACCGGCGCACCCTGGGAGGAGGGCTCGAACACCTTCATCGTCGGGCATGCTCTTGGCTATCTCTGGACAAGGACCACCTACGTCTTCTACAAGCTCGACCAGCTAAAACCGGGGGACGAGATCATCGTCAAAGACCAGGCGGACCAGGAGTACACCTTCAGAGTCTATGACCGCATGACCGTCAAGCCCGAAGACTACTGGGTCACCTATCCCGTTCCCGACAAGACCGTCATCTCCCTGCAGACCTGTACCCCCATCCCAACCTTCGAGAACCGCCTCGTCATCCGAGGAGAGCTGATTAGTTGAGGGGCGGTCATAAATAGAAAAGGCCGCGCCGGGACTTGACCCGAC
>JAWWQA010000397.1:0-2922 GCA_033854695.1 Rubrobacteraceae bacterium | reverse complement strand
GCTACCCCTGACCGCCGCAGGTGGGACCCCGTTCCCGGGGCGCGACCTGATCCTCTTCCTGACCTTCTCGGTGATCCTCGCTACGCTCGTGGTGCAGGGCCTCTCCCTGCCGGCCCTGATCCGGGCCTTGGGGCTCGAAGACGACGGAAGCCGCGAACGGGAGGAGATCGAGGGCAGGATCGAGGTGGCGGAGGCCGCGCTCGCGCGCTTAGAGGAGTTGGCCGAGGAGGACTGGGTGCGCGAGGAGACGGCCGAGAGAGTGCGCGGGCTCTACGACTACCGCCGCAGCCGCTTTAGCGCCCGCTTGGACGGCGACGAGGACGGGCTGGAGCAACGCTCGACCGCCTACCAGCGGCTGATGAGGGAACTACTCCGGGCGCAGCGTAAGTGGAACCTGTCTCCACGTCAAATGGCAAGGGCGCTAAACGTTACGCTAAACGTGAGATACGTAGGCTCAGACCTAAGGAGCAACAGATAGCTGTGCCTATCCCGGCCTACTTGCCGCGAAGATTGGTGGAAACGGCCCGTGCCACACTGGCAGTGAGCAAGGGCACCGAGAGGAGGTACCTGACGCGAGAGTGGGAGCTGCGCGGGCTCCTGCGGTGCTTGTGTGGCGGGAGAATAGGTACCCAGAGCACGAAGCCGGAGAGCGGTGACTCATACCACTACTACATTTGTAACCGACGCAGGCAACTGCGTAAGATGTGCGAGTGTAAGCAGAGATCGTTGCCAGCCGTCGAGATCGAGAGGCTGGTGTGGGAACTCGTCTCTGCCTGAGAGCGGCCTTTCAGGAACAGCTACGTGACGGGTCAGGCGTTCCTGGCAGACGAGGGAATGGTGAAAGCTCTGTAACAAGGCGGAAAGGCGCTTAGCTCTGTTCGCGGGTACAAACCCCATGTTCTTGTAGGTTTTATCCCGGGACCCGCAGGATGTAGTTTGGTGCGCTCCTTAATGGTGGCCATCCAGGCGGAATTAAGATAAGCTATGTCTCTGTTAAAGTAAGGATGAATCCTTTACGAGACTAGAGAACTGCTCCAGGGAGGGAGTTGGTCTCGGGGAGAAGTCCGGCCAGGGCAAGACGTGAGGGGGCGATCTGTGTTTTGTCGCCAGACGAGAGAACGAACTGCCAAACCAGGTGAATAAGAGCGAACCCAGAGAACCGGCAGGGAAAGCGATATCCTGCTATGAGGAAAGGGTGAGACCGGCCTGTGCAGGAGCTTGAGCGCGAGAGACAAAAAGATAAAGGCTACTGGCCGGAAAGGGAACGAATCCGCAAGGAACTCTATCTCGAAGGCGCCGAGGGGGACGAGAAGCGCCTGAGAAGGACCGCTCGGGAGGCGAAGACGAAGGCAAACAGGCAGAGGAGGAGAAGGCGCGTGATCTTTGTCCTCTGTGTGGCACTGCTGGTTGCTGCTCTTTTCCTGGTGTACTCGCCTTTCAGGAATAGCCTGCTCGGCGACGGGAACAGGCTGCTTGGCAAGCTTACCGGTCAAACGGCAGAGCAGGAGCAAGCCACCTATGAAGAGCCTCAGCTCCAGGAGGAGCAGGCTACACAAGAAGAAGATGCCACCGAGCAGCCAGCCGGCGAGGAGGATACCGGGGAGAACGTATACGCCGCGACGATGACCAGTGAGGTCAAGGATTCGTTGGCCGACCTGCCCGAGAGAGTCTACGTACCGAACGCCATCGACGGTACAATCGACGTCATCGACCCCGCTACCTTCCAGGTGATAGACCATTATGCGGTGGGGCAGCTTCCGTACCACGTTACTCCGTCGTGGGATATGAGCGAACTGCTCGTCAACAACGAGGAATCCAGTACGTTCACGGTGATCGACCCGAAGACCGGCCGGCCTTCAGGCACCCTTTCGGCTCCTTTTCCTTATAATTTCTACTTTACACCGGATGGTAAAAAGGCGATCGTGGTGGTCGAACGTCTCCAGCAGCTGGAGTTCCGCGACACGAAGACGTGGGAGCTCTTGGGGAGCGTCTACATCCCCTGGCCGGGTGTGGACCACATCGACTTCTCCGCCGACGGCAGCTACTTCCTGGCCAGCAGCGAGTGGAGCGGAGTCGTCTCGAAGGTGGACACGGAGAAGATGGAGCTCGTGGACCACGCCGAGGTCGGCACGCTGCCGATCGACATCAAGCTATCCCCCGACGGCTCTGTCTTCTACGTCGCCGACCAGGGCAATATGGGCGTGCACGTGATCGACCCGAAAGCTATGAAAGAGGTAGGCTTTATACCCACAGGCCAGGGTGCGCACGGGTTGCAGATCTCCAGGGACACGAAGTCCTTGTACGTGAGCAACCGGCTCGAAGGTACCATCTCGGTCATAGACCTGAAGACGAATAAGGTCACAGACACTTGGGTCACCGGCGGCACCCCAGATATGCTCCAGCTCTCGCCCGACGGTAAGCAGCTCTGGGTCTCGGGACGCTACGACAGCGCAGTCTACGTGCTCGACACCCGCACCGGGGAGTTGCTTAGCACGATACACACCGGCGTGCAGCCGCACGGTCTCGTCTACTTCCCTAACCCCGGACGCTTCAGCCTGGGCCACAACGGTGTGTATCGTTGATGGCCTTCAGCCGTCAGCAATCAGCTGTCAGCTTTTGCCCCACAGCACTGGCGGCTTGGCACGAAGCGGCGGTAACGGGCACCTTGGAGAGAGCGCCAAGAGAATGCCGGGCACGGCGACTCGTGCAGGATGCGAAGAATGCGCGGCAGTTTCGTTGCCCGCCCCCTTAGCTGATTGCTGACGGCTATCCATACCCTCCACCGCCCGGCGTCTTGACCGTGACCACGTCTCCCTCCTCTAGCTCCCGGCTCACCTTTGGCGGCAGCTTCTCGTCGTTCAGGAGGTTCTCGCCCACGGCTCCGGACTCCCCGCCTTCCACGCCGCGCGGCGGATGGCGGCG
>JAWWQA010000396.1:0-3046 GCA_033854695.1 Rubrobacteraceae bacterium | reverse complement strand
TCGGCGTCGGTGAGCAGCACGGCCTGAAGCGGAGAATCCCTGACCTCGTGTGGGTGCAGGGCCGGGAAGGACTCGATCTGAGCACGAATGTCGGGTGAAGCGTTGAGCAGGAACCATCGCCGGTAGTCGGCGCTCACCGCTACAGACGACTGGGTGCGCGAACGGCAGGGCCGCGAGCCGTCGCGTACGGCCCGACACTGAGGGCAACTGCAGTTCCACTGCGGAAACCCTCCTCCCGCTGCCGCTCCGAGCACACGCACCCACACACCCATCCTCCATCCATTTACCTCAATGATGCTCCCTAGCCGGGATCGCCCCACGGCAAGATAGGGATTGAGTAGGCGCCGGACCATTCAGCCCGGCGCCCTGTCCGCCTATTCTTCCCCGAGAAAAACGTACGCAGTCACCTCAGCGCTGGTCCCAATTTCCTCGAACTCGGGGGTCTCCCATTTTTGGAGTTCCATGGCTATTACCTCCTTCCATATGGACTTTATTGTGCAGGCTCATTGTGTCCTGACCGACCCTGCTCGCTCACCTCCATCGTCCCCAGTAAATCAGGCAACCATGGCTCAGGGGCCACTCCGCACCGAACCGGAGACGTTCCTTCTAGTACGCTGGGTGGCGTACGCCACCCAGCGTACTAGATATCTGTGTTTATTCCTCCGGCAGAGCGAAGACAATAAGTGAGGTTCCCCGTGGCGCCCCGACCAGCGCGGGTCCGAACCCTTCGACCCAACTGCCCCAGCCGACCGGCACGGCTATGTACTGCCTTCCGTCAACGCTGTAGGTCGTTGGGCTGCTGTGGTGGCCGCTTCCACACTGGAAATGCCACAATAGCTCCCCGGTGTGCGCATTCCATGCGTTGAACTCCCCCGTAGGTTCGCCGGCGAACACGAGGTCGCCGGCCGTGGCCAGCACCGACGCGCACATCGGCACCTCATTGAACCACCTCCACACCTCGTTGCCCGCGGGGTCGATGGCCTTCAGGTACCCCTGCATGTCCGTCTTGTCGACGGCGACGCTCGCTCCCCAGTAAGGAAGGCCCTCCTTGAACTCTTTGCGCCGCAGCGTGATCTCCGCACCGGTATCCTGTATCGGGACGTAGAAGAGCTGCGTTCTCGGGCTGTAGGCCGCGTGCGTCCATTCCTTGGCCCCGGCCGGCCCCGGCCAAAAGTAGACCGGCTCCCCCTCGTTCTCGGGGTATATCTTGGCCGTTACCTTGCCGTTGGCGTCGATCTCGCCCCAAGTGATACGGTCGGAGAAGGGTGTTACCGTGACCAGCTCACCGTTCGTACGATCCAGGACGAAGAAGTACCCGTTCTTGTCGAAGTGCGCCAGCAGCTTGCGGTCGATCAGGTCGAAGAGGATACACTCCATATTGCTGTCGTAGTCCCACACGTCGTGCGGGGTGCACTGATAGTGCCAGCGTATCTCGCCGGTGTCAGCGTCCACGGCGATGACGCTGTCGGTGTAGAGGTTGTCGCCCTCACGAACGCTTCCGTCGAAGTCGGGCCCCGGGTTGCCGGTCCCCCAGTACAGGAGATTCAGCTCCGGGTCGTAGGTGCCCGTGACCCAGGTGTTTCCACCACCCCGCGCCCAGGCATCAGTATCAGCAGGCCAGGTCTCCGACCCCGGCTCGCCGGGCTTCGGCACCGTATAGCAGCGCCAGGCGCGCTCTCCAGTGTCGAGATCGAAGGCGTCGAGGTGGCCGCGGTTCCCGAATTCCCCGCCGGAGCTCCCTACGATGACCAGGTTCTTCACGACGAGCGGAGCGACCGTAGCGCTCTCACCGGCCCGCACATCACCGTACGTTTTGTCCCAGACAAGCTCGCCGTTGGTGGCGTCGAGCGCGATCACGTGGGCGTTCAGGGTGACGACGAAGACCTTCCCCTTCGCCACGGCGACCCCGCGGTTCACGTTGCCGCAGCAGAGCGGCGTATCGAACGGGATCGCATGCTGGTATCGCCATAGTTCCTGCCCCGTCTGGGCGTCCAGGGCCCAGACCAAGCCATCCCAGCCCGTGATGTACATGACTCCGTCCACGACGACCGGGGCGCACTCGAACGAGTACGTCGACTGGCCAGCGTGAAGGCCCGTCGAGCCAAACTGAAACACCCACGCGGGAGCGAGGCGCTTGACGTTCTCCGTGTTGATCTGGTCTAGTGGGCTGTACCGCTGCCCGTCGTAGGCGCCGTAGTAGGTGAGCCAGTTATGCGGTTCCGAGCGGGCATTGAGAATGCGTTCGTACGTGACGTCCTCGACCACCGGCGGCGCATTTCCTGGTATGCCGCTCTGAGTTCTGAGGTCGAGGGCCTCCGGTGCGTCTATGTATTCCTGCGTCAACCGATTCCCCTTTCTATGGCCGCGGCTGGTCCGGGCGATCGAGTTTAGCCTCCTGCGGAACGTCCCCTAGCACGGCGATCGCCCCCATCAGGCCCCGGCCTTCATCGTTGCCCAGAGCACCGGAACCAAACCAGTAGCAGCCCGGGCCGTCGAGGTTAACGGTGACCGTTCCTCGTGAATAGATCGGCAACCATAGCAATTTCTTGTCGCCATTGTTCGGCAAGATCGCGGAGTGATCGTTCGCGTCCTCGTTGGTGAACTCGATCTCTAGGTCGCCCGCACGAGGCATGACGATGAGCGAGGGCTCATAGACCATCTCATCGGGCGGGATCCGAACTTGGACGCGCAGGCGGCCGTCGGGTCCCTCCTCGGCTTGCCCGAGGCCTCCTTGGGGGAGCAGTCGACCCAGCATCCCCTTGTTTTGTTTGTCCAGCCCCAGCTCGTTCACTATCCCGGATAGCTCGTCTTCGGTGGTCGCCATCGGCTCTACCTCCTATCCCTAGTTTCCCCAACGCTTCACAAGGTAGCATATAAACGTGTTGGGGGGCAATCCCTTATTAAGGTCAAGTCCCGAATTCGACCTACCGCTCCCATGTGGCGCATACATGCTAAGGCGTATAATAAATGCTAAGGCGTATAAATACTAAGGCGTAGTACATGCAAAATGCATGCAACTAGAAGCGAAGGCCGTTAGCTTTTCGAA
>JAWWQA010000395.1:0-4211 GCA_033854695.1 Rubrobacteraceae bacterium | reverse complement strand
GCTTGCCCCGTGCTGTGTCGAGCACGTGGGTGGTGAGGCGTCCGGAGTTCATGCGCTCTCCTGTGCGTTCGAATCTTCGACAAGCTCGCGCAGACGGAGGCGGGCTATCTTGCAGATCTCCACAAGGGCAGTCTCTATCTCCTTCTTCCTGTCGTTCTCGAGCCTCGCGGCGAACCGGGCGAGGATGCTCTCTTTCGTGTGCTCGCCGACGCAGATCACGAACGGAAACCCGAACCGGGCGCGGTACTCTTCGTTCATCTGTGAGAAGGCCGCAAACTCTTCAGACGTGAGCCGGTCAAGCCCGGCGCCGGCCTGCTCTGCGGTGGATTCGGGCGTCAGAGCGCCCGACGTCGCGGCATGCCCCGCAAGGTCTGGGTGGGCGCAAATGAGGGCCAGTTTCTCTTCGTTATTTGCACGGTACATACGTTGGCATAGCGAGCGGTGCAGATCATCCGCGTCGCCGAACGGACCGGCGGACCACGCTCTTTCCGCTATCCAGGGGGAGCCCTCGAAGATGGGCCCGATGATGGTCACGAACTCGCTCATGCTCAGAACGTTCAGTTCTTCCAGGGTGATCACGGAAAGCCCTCCCTTCTTGCGGGAAGGTTAGCATAGCTTCCCTACGCCATGGAACGCAGAGAAGGGGAGCGTTCTAGTCTTTAGCCGCGGTCACGAAGTAACCTTATTGTTCGGGGAGCCGTAGATGAAGCCCATGTAGTTGGCGCCGGTGGTGGTGGTGAGCAGCCCCGAGACGTTGTTCGAGGGGAAGACGAAATTCGCCGTCGCCAGGTCAGGCTTGCCGTCGCCGTTTAGTCTGCGCTGGTGATGCTTTCGGGAGCATTTCCGGCGGCGAAAGGACTGCCCGAGGCTGGTGCGAACGTAGGCTGGGCTGCCTGCGCCCAGGCCGGGCTCGCCACCAAGAACACGACCAGCAGGACCATTGTGCGTAATTTGGTTTTCAAAGCCCTTCTCCTTCTTTTTAGCGCGTTGAGAGAAAGCACCCCTCAGCACTCTTCCTCTTCTTCTGAATTACATCTGAGAAAAAGCTCTAAGCTATGAGAGTTATCCAGGGTGTTCTAGAGGCACAAGCCGAACACGGTAGAGCTTAGCAACCCCTTCCCAAAGAGCTAAAAGAAGAGTGCCAACCAAAGGGACCAAGAGAACCTCTAAGACCAACACTACTACCAATACGGGGGCAGTGCTGCTGCCATCGTCGACGCCAGCTACAAAGGCGGGCCTGATCACCCCTCCTCTGAAAAAGGAGGCACCCAAGTTGTTGCCAGAAAAGCTAACCCGACCCTCGCTTCAGTGGTTGTTGCTGGCCTTGACGGTAGGGTTGGCCGTGGCGGTGGCCCTCTCCATGGTTTTCACAGGAGGCGCCGAAGCAAAGAAGAAGCACCACAGGCATCACCACTAACAATAATACCCCGGCCTTCTACTATGCCTTAACATCCTCTGAGTTTCCGAGAATTTTCTCTGATCAAGCTAGGTGCGCTTGCTACCGCTTGCTGTATCTGAGAAGCTTCAGGTATGCAGGATGCGCAGCGACGATTCGATGAGGTGCTCGACACGCTCGAGCAGGAGCGCCAACGCGTCGATGAAAACCTCAGGCGGCTTGCAGCCGCTGCCGCTTACCTGAGAAGAGCATTACCATCCGAGCGTCGTCGAGCACGGCGTCGCATGCGAAAGCGTTGCACTCCTCGGCAAACATAGCCTCGAGGGGTCCCGACTCTCACCACAGCCCTTATGTAGCCGGGAGTAGATAGCGGTAATGGTAGTGGATACTCCTCGCAAGTAAGAGCTTATCTCACTAGTGGCGTGCCTGATATTATAGAAAAAAGCTTCGCTACCTGCCCGAGCCTGCGAGCCTCACCAACTCCGAGCGGAACTGGTCCACATCCGTGTACTGCCGGTATACCGAAGCGAACCTGAGGTACGCCACCATGTCCAGCTTCCTCAAGCGCAACAGCGCCATGTCACCCAGGCGCCGCGAGGTGACCTCGTGCCGCCTCCGCTCGCGGAGCTCGGCTTCGATCTCGTCCACCATGAACTCGATCTCCTCCTCCGGAACCTTCCGCTTGGCGCACGCCTTCGCTAACCCCGCGTGTAGCTTGGCCCGGTCGAAAGCCTTCCGCGTGCCGTCTCGCTTCAAGACCATGAGCCGTAAAGGTTCCCGCCGCTCGTAAGTAGTGATCCGCTTCCCGCACGAAAGACACTCCCGCCGCCGCCGAATGGCGTCCTTGCCCTCAGAAAGGCGGCTGTCGATTACCCTCGTATCCTCGAAATTACAGTAAGGACACTGCACCTCGTAACCCCCGTTGCCTCAACACCACATCTGGTTTTCTAATCGCAATAGTAGCTACATTAACCTTAATATGACGTTAACACTCTTAGATGGGAGACTAATAAGACGCAGATGAGAATTCACAAATAATAGTGAGAGGGCCGGAGCCCCTAGAGTAGGACCTCGGCCCCATGGCATTTGTATCTTAGCGACTATCGCTGCTTACCTCCTTATCCCTCATACACGCCGGGTAATCCTCCTCCCACGGGTAGTAGCGATCCTCTTCTTCGGAGTGCTGAGTTTCTAGGGAGGGACCATCTTTTCTCCCGGAGTTCGCCCAGAGCTCGTACCAATAGTCGAGCGCCATCTTCACGTCCTGGGCCTCCTTTCGCTGCCCAACAACATTAATGCCTTTCTCGTATGGCAGTGTGGCGTCCGATCTTAAATGAGGCATGAGAGAATCGTGAGAATTCACTTAAATTCCGTGGATTTGCTGAGTACTGTGCACAAGAAAACGCTGAGGAAGAGAAGATAGGAAGCCCCAGCGCTAGCGGAAAATGGTAGCTTCCGGTAGGAAGGAAGCTACCCACTTATTATGTCCCTTAACCTTAAGAGGGCGGTGAGAAAATAGTGAGAGTTCTGACAGAAAACAGTCGGAGTTCTGACTACGGTGGGGAAGTAGGGTCGGAGTCTTACTTGAGGGGCGCTGGCCCACTACCATGTGCCCACCGTCCTTCCTCGATATCCGACACCATTCTACTCTGGTGAGGGGGCGGCGCCGATCTGCTGCATCAGGCCCAGCATGTCGGGCATCTCCCACTCCTCGACGATCTTGTCGCCCTCGATGCGATGTATAGTAATCACGGTTATGGTCAGACCTCTCTCCCGAAGGCGCTCCTCGTAGAGTTCTGCCAACTCCTTGTGGCACGTCTTGTCCTCGAAATGGCCACCTTACGTTAGACTACCCTCCGTGAGGGAAGAATCGACATACGACGAAGAAGAGGGTCTTGCGGCGTACCTCCGTGGCGATGCCACGATAAGTGTCGCGGCGGAAATAGTTAAGGCCTTGCGCGAAAAGCTCGAGCGGGAGCGCTCACAGCTCTAGAGACCGAGTGCTCTAAGGGGTTCTGGCGGAGGTTGTTCGGCGCATGAGAAACCACCTCTAGGAGGAGGAGTTTCGATGAAGATAACTGCGCTAATACGGGAGAAGAAAGCCCTCCTTGTAGTGTGCATGTTTGTTATCTCCTCCATTCTCCTAGCTGGTTGCGGTGGTGGTGGCGAAACTACTGCCTCTACTCCTCCTGAACCTCTTCCTACGCCGCCTAGCCCTCCTGTGGCACAGGAGGTCAACTGTGGGATAGGTGCTTTCAATGTCTTAAATTGCACTAACCAAGCAGGCGAGCAATTCTCCTGCTCTGGCGACTCCCATGCGGTAGGCAGCCCTTACGGCTGCACGGATCCAGATGGCAACCAATTTGACTGCAATGTTGTAGCGACCCGAATGGGCGGCTTTACACTCTCTTGCGCAAGGCTTCTCCAATAGGATCCGATACGAGCGAGGGGCATCTCTGCCCTGCCCACTTGAGGGAGTGAGAGAAAAGGGATAAAGTTTAGTTCGCCCCTGGCTGGGGATGCAGTGCGCGGATCTGCGGCTCGTCTTTCCGCGGCCGGACGTCATCGAGCGCTTGGCAGGCTTGTGAGGTCGGCACCGTCACCACTGAATCGTATGGAAATGTGGAGAGTTAGGTGAATAACGAAGCATCTGAGGTCAATAGCATTACGCTGCGGGATGGGCGAGCACTCGCCTACGCCCAATACGGCGATCCACACGGCAAGCCCGTGTTCTATTTCCATGGAACGCCCGGTTCCCGGCTGGAACATCACCCCGATGATGCCATCGCCCGCGAGCGCGGGGCCCGCATCATCA
>JAWWQA010000394.1:0-3134 GCA_033854695.1 Rubrobacteraceae bacterium | reverse complement strand
ACGTGCGACAACGACTCGTTCGTTGAGCTTGGTGGCCAGGGGCCGGGATCGAACCGGCGACCTTCCGCTTTTCAGGCGGAGTTGCGGCAGACACCAATGTGTTTCAACTGGCCAGAGCAGGCTAAACCCGGCCAGCCGGACGGGCGGGAGTATCTGGTCCACAGGTTTGGCCCCATTTTGGCCCCATAGTTTTGGAGCCCGATCTGTGACTTCTGGGTTATGAGTTAGCCGGTGACAGCTTCATGGCGATGATGTCCCAGTGCGCGCGATCGTTTGTGGGATTCGATGACCTGAGACGGAGCCGATGAGAAGCATCGCCGCGGGTGACTGTGCGGATTCGGACGATCTGCGGGCGATTCGCGTCCGAAACCGCAGAATCGCGGAGACTCCGAAGAAATTGCCCCGAGCAGTGTCCGATTCCACGGCATCGTTGGCTGAATTGAAGCCCCGGGCGACCGACGTTGCGCGGCGATTGATCACTCACAGGGACAGCTCTAATTCTTCGCGGCGGCGCCGAGATATGGCTGACGCAGAGTGACAATCCTGCTGCACTTCGTACTAGATTCCTGCCATCGTGCCCTTAGTAATATATTCGGCGAAGTACTCGGTTATGGGCGAAGAACCAAGCGCTTTCTCTAACCACCTCCACCTACCGTGTGGATTGGTTTCGAGAAAGTAGTGTTTGCCGTGCTCATCGACGATTAAGTCGCTGGCTGCGAAGCTCAGGCCCAGTGCGCGGTGGAGCCGTGTGAGCCTCTCGTCGACGTCGCTTGGCAACTCGCACCATGAGTACCTCGATTTGATTTTGTCGCTTCGCCAATCTCTGACGCCCTGCACTTCAGCGGCCTCACTGTCAATGCGTACCGCAAAATTCTTGTCGCCAATACTTGTGATCCGTAGCTCATAGCCGACATCTATCAGAGCCTGAAACTGTGTTGCCGTGACCGAGACCGGTTGTAGATCAGACTTGTCGCTATCCGACAAGACATGTGTTAAAGCGAAGCCCCGTTCATCATCGTCATCTGTGATAATTGGCGTGGACAGTGTCTTTGCAACTATTTCGGATCTGTTCGCTATCCATTCCGCCGCGGAGGACGCGCTATTCGTGATCAACGTCTGCGGCGTAACAAAGCCGACATCAGCGGCTACGGAGTACTGATAAGGCTTAGTCGACGCGCGTCGCGTTGACCAGTACTCGTTGATCCAGACTGCGGGCCGAAGCAGCGAAATCACGCCATCGAGCAGATGCTCGGCCTCGGCCAGACAAAACCTACGATATTCGCTCGGCACATCGGTGGCCAGCACCGGTGGTCCGAACCGACGAAACCAAACCACTCTTGCGCTTGTGAGATCGACACGGTCCTGGTCCCGCTCCAGGTCGATGTGTCGGTGGCATGAGCTCAGCGATATCGTCAGCGCTCTGTCGCACGGATAGTGGTCGACGTCGAGCCGGGCAACCGCGAGCTTTCCAGGCAGGAGCGAAGTGACGGCCTCGATATGGGGGTCAATCGAGGTGCCGACAACTAATACGTCTACTGATGTCCTGCTCGTCAGGTGTCGTTGTCCTCAGTGCTCTTGTTGCACGCCTTGGTAATTGGATTCTGGATACTTCGTGCTACCGACAGGGTTGGTGAGCCGTTCGAGCCAGCGAGCCATGTATGGCAGCGTCGGCTGGCCGTCACGCTCATCGGGGGCTGGGAGGATGGCGGGCATAGGGAGTGGCCTTACACAATTCGGCATTCCACATCGACGAACTCGGACGCCGACAACGCTAGCTCGTGGCCCTCCGTTGCGGGCCGTTTCGAAACCGCGGTCGTCGTCCACCACCGTGAATGGGCCGGCGGAAACCGGCGAGTGCGGGCATCAGAAATCGGAATTCTCACGGGCGATTATCTAACTTTACTTCCGGCCGTTCGCCAGCGGGTTCCCGGGGATCTTCGAATAGATTCGTGGTTGGGATAGTTCTGGGATGAATCCTCAAGGGCGCCAACGCGGGCCGAGCAGTATCGTTCCGTCCGCCGCCCGGTCGCCCGTCAGTGGGCTTGCCGGGTGGCCGAGGCCGCCATCTTTTCGGCGATCCGGCCGGCTTGGTCGCTGATCTGATATCCGCAGGCATTGACGTCGAGGACCACATTCAGCACCGCACGCAGCACGTGCTGGCAGCTGTATCCGTTGCCGCCTTCGAGCGTGTTCAATTGCGTAATCGCCGGGGCATCCCCGACCAGGTTTCCTACGGTCCACCGGTAGACCTGCTCCAGGTGGGTTGCGACGAGGGTTTGTCCGGCGCAGGCCCGCCATTCGCCCACCGAGGTCTTCAAGAAGGCCAGCGCCCGATCGGCCGACGGGAAGCTCACCACCGCCTGCCCGAGGCGGTGGTCGGGGTTGTTTACCATCTCGTGCAGCGTCACGATGCTGGCCGCGGTGTATCCGCTCCCCTGATACGCGGGCGGCTCGCCGACAAAGAAGGCGCCCAGGCAGTCCGGATTGGACAGCGTCCTCTCGACCACCTCCCGTGGCGCATGAGCGATCGGCGTGGTGGGTTGCATGCCCGAGGCGCCCATCGCGGCGTTGACGTCCCCGACGGTTAGCAGGATGGAGTCCAGCTGGTCGGACGCCACCAGCGGTGCCAGCGAGGTCGTCGCGCGCTGCGGTGAAGTTGTTTGCGTGGATGCGATCGGATGGAGCCCTGCGCAGCCAGCCACTGTGACCGCGATGATCAGCAGCGCCGCCATGGCCGCGCTGGTGCCGAGGAGCCGGTGTGTGCGGGCTTGGCCCTCGCGGACCGGGCCGCCGGCGCCAGGGTCCCCCCGCAGGGTTCCGATCAACGACATGAGTTTCTCCTATGGACAGCGGCCGTCGGTTGGCAACGCCGATGTCTGCAGTTGTGGTCGGTGTGGAGGGATGGAAGACCCCGGGCGGTGCGTGCGATTGAGGCAGCGCAGTGCTTCCGGGTTGGAGTCACACCGTCGGCGAAAGAAATCCTCGGCCCGCTGCGCGCGGCAACGACTCCCTGCACTACACCCACGGCTTCGGCAATGATGTCATTCACTGGCGGCAACAGTGAACAGTCCGCTTTCTTCCAATGCGTCTGCGATCGCCCATTGCTCGTCGTCGGTTAGGCATCCCGGTAGCTC
>JAWWQA010000393.1:0-5281 GCA_033854695.1 Rubrobacteraceae bacterium | reverse complement strand
GAGCTCTTGAACACCATCGAGATCATAGTGCAGGAGCGCGAGATCGTCGCCGAGCCGTTCCTCCTCATCGGCCTGATCGCCGTCGTCCGGCGCATCCTGCTCGTCACCGCCCAGACCGAGCACGGCCTGGGGCCGGAGGGGTTTCTGAACCTCGTCATGGAGCTCGGAGTGCTGACGGCGCTCGTGATCTCACTAGCTGTCGCCCTCTACCTCACCCGCCGTATGGAAGGCCGGAGAAGCGCGAACTCCGACTAGCGGAACCTGCCAAGAGCCGATGCTCCAGATAATTAGAGCCCGTCGGCCCAGTCTGGTAAAATCGGCACGGAGTTCGGGCCAGTAGCTCAGTGGTAGAGCAGGGGACTTTTAATCCTCGTGTCTTGCCATATTCCCCCATTTCTAAGCCCATTTTTATAGGAGATATGGAGCTGAATAGACTGGCATAAACTGGCAGATAGACTATCAAAATTCCCAACCTTTTGGTGCTTCTCTTTGGGGCTTGCCAGCCTTCATCCTGCTCATACTGGCGTTATATGACCATTGCTTGAAGTACGGCCCATGAAACTCTGTATGCTGGACGCAACGCTGAGAAACAGAGCCAGATAACAGTGACTGTCACCCTACCAAACGAATTCGTCACCGCAGTCACCACTATCACCAAAATATAGAGGTACCCCTGTACAGGTTGTCTGCATACGCAAGCTTCGAGTCCTACGTGTGTAACAAAAACTCAGCGGAGGTACCTTCCGAAAGTGGTGACAACGGTGACCATGGTGACATCTCTTGAAACCAAGAGATGCAGGAGGTAGAGACCGCTCAACCTTCGCTGGCTACAATTTGATAAAGAGAGCCATCGCAACGCAGGGAGGGTAGGTATATTGAGGACATTCAGCATAGATTCTAAACAAGACTCCATTACCTTGGTAGAAAAGGCCAAGAGGATAGCAGCTGAGAAAAACGCTACTTTCGAGGGAGACACCACATTGGGGAGCTTCTCTGGGAGTGGTGTTGAAGGTGAGTATGAGGTAGAAGACGGGACGGTAACCGTCACCATAACTAACAAACCCTTCTTCTTGTCTTGGGATAACGTGGAATCTAGGGTAAGGGAGTTCTTCGAGTGAATCTAGTAGGAACGTGCTAATCACTCTACAAATTACTTTGCTCTGTCCATAGACAGCAAAACACCCCTAGCTGGGGACATACTCGTATTTCACAGGCTATTTCGTGGTCCTGAGAGATCATTGCAGATCTAAGAGTTGCCACTTTTTAGGGGTACTTCCCGTGGAATCTGCCTCATAGACAGGGACTGTACTCCCTGTGTGTAGACACCATCTGTAGAAGGCTATCTCTATATTTTTGGTGACAGTGGTGTGAGCCACAACTCGTCCCAGCCTTGCTGTTACACTCATAGTCTATGGTTAGCCAAGAAGGATATCCTGACAAGCAAAACAACCAAGAACATTTTCCTGTCTCCAAAACTGAATGGGATCTTTCTCCTCTCCTGTTGGGAGATGACGATCCTAGAACTGAGCTGGAACAGAAGACTATTGCCGAAGATACTCAGCGCTTTGTTGAGAAGTGGAAGCCTCGAACTGATTATCTAGAAAACCCCGCAGTTTTAAGAGAAGCACTAGATGACTATGAACGATGGGCTCGTACTCATGGTGCCTATGGAGACTCCGGATACTACATAAGCCTGAGAAGAGCACAAGACCAAATCGATCCTGAGCTTAAAGCCAAAGAAACAGTGTTGAATAACAGAGCAAAAAAGATAACAAATCAGCTGAGGTTTTTCGTTCTCAACGTAGCGAAAATCCCTCTTGATAAGCAGCCCACATTTCTAACTTATCCAGGCTTGAGTGACTACCGCCATTACCTGGAGAGTCACTGGGCAGAGGCACCGTATCTTCTTGATGAACAAAGCGAAAATATACTGTCGAGAAAAAGTGCTACCTCTTATAGGAACTGGGTCCGCATGCGAGAGGACTTCTTCTCCCGTCAGGAAAAACAAGTACTCCAGGAAGACGGAGTAGAGGCTACAAAAACCTATGAAGAAGTCCTAAGCCTTACGAGCAGCAAGAACAAAGAAGTTCGCGACGATGCAGGTCGCGCAATGAATGAGATATTAGTGGATCTGTCAGGTATTTCTGAAGCGGAGATGAACTCTGTATTAGAAGACAAAATGATCAACGATGATCTTCGTGGGTATGCTCGACCGGATACATCACGCCATCTACAAGACGATATCTCCACAGAAGTCGTAGATGCAATGATCGATGCTGTTTCTGGCAGGTTTGATATACCAAAGCGGTTTTATGAGTTAAAAGCACAACTCCTCGGTCTTCCCTACCTTCAGTACCACGAACGAAATGTTGAAGTAGGCGAAGTAACAAAGGAGTATTCGTACAAAGAGGCTGTCAATCTTGTGTATGAATCACTTCACGATCTTGATCTTGAGTTTGGAGAAATATTTACCACTTTTGTCAAGCACGGACAAGTTGATGCTTTCCCCAGAAAGGGGAAGCGTGGAGGAGCATTCTGCTCATATGACCGTCTTACCACCCCCGTTTATATTCTTCTTAACCATACTAATAAACTGAGAGACGTAATGACCCTCGCTCATGAAACGGGACATGGTATCAATGACGAGATTATGCGCCAAAAGCAGAAGGAACTAAATTTTGGTACTCCAACATCAACAGCTGAAGTGGCCAGTACGTTTATGGAAGACTTTGTACTGCAGAATATACTAAGAGATGCAAATGAAGAAGAACGCTTCGCAGGTATGCTGATGAAACTAAATGATGAGATGAGTACTATTTTCCGGCAGGTTGCGTTCTATCGCTTTGAGCAGCAGCTTCATAGAGTGTTTCGAAAAAAGGGATATCTATCAAAACAGGAGATAGGGGAGATCTTCCGAAGCCATATAGCAGCCTACATGGGAGAACAACCAGCACAAGGGTCTGAAAACTGGTGGATGTACGTTGGGCATTTCCGCTACTTCTTCTACGTATATTCCTATGCCAGCGGTCTGCTTATATCCAAGTCTTTACAAAATACTGTTAAAGAAAACCCAGCATTTATCGGTAAGGTAAAAGAGTTTCTGGCAGCAGGATTGTCTGAGGCTCCGGAAAATATCTTCGGCAGAATGGGAATAGATATTACGGACAGGAATTTTTGGGATAGAGGCTTGGAAGAGGTTGATACCTTACTTACAGAAACGGAGAATCTAGCTAAAAGCTTTAGCTAAAAATTTTTTATTACCTTCGATGCTAACCGTTTAACATATACAGATATTACATATCTCCTAACGCTCTTCCGGTCGATCTGCTCTATCAGGTGACATTCGACCGGAAATATCAGAGACCTTAAATAGCCTCGTGCCCATGCCTGTCTCTTTACTTGGGTTTTTCTAAAGGAAGAGTAGCACGGTTTGTAATAGTGTCTATGTGATAAGGACAAAAAGGATCATTCGTACTCTGCCAATTCAATAATGATATCCTCTGGCCCTAAAAAATAACAAAGCTTTTTGGAGTTGTTATAGTCCTGTATATTACTAAAAAACTGTGTCTCTCTTTTCTTTAAATCAGAGACAATCTTTTCAATTTCTTCCACTTCTATTGCTATATGCCGAAAACCAATTTGGTTTGGTAGGCTCAATTTGGAATCCTTTTCCCCTTCAGGGGAGTAATACTTAATGAGCTCAATGTTCGTCTGAGTGTTTGGGAGAGCAAGTGCTATATAATCTGCACTCACATTTGGAAGGTTTACTATTTTGTCAATCCACTCTCCTTCCAACCTGCCCTCTTTAAGGACGACAAACCCTAGATCCACAAAGAAGTTTTTCGCTGCTTGTAGATCTCGAACAACAATATTTATGTGATCTATTTTCTTAAATGACATGACCACGCTTATTATATCAGTGTAGTGAACTGTCCTACGGTACTCCACGTTCGGGGGGCGTAGGACTGGGTCAATTCCACTAACTCCATCACGGACCGAAGAAGAACTTATAAAGCCATGATCTTTGCTGTTTTGACTCCTTGCTGCCAGCACCATCACCAGAGGTTTCAGAGGCATCTCCTCGTGGCTCTGGAGCAGCTTCCAGCTCGGGGATGCGTTGGGTCAGGGACATGATAATCGTGTCCTTACGTTCAAGTTCACGACGTAGGAACTCTACCTGCTCTCGGTAGACTTCGAGCAGCTCGTCCCGTGACTGTCCCAGAGATGTGTCCTGTGACTTGTCATCCTCTGCCTCTAGACTTGGCTCGGAGGGGTCCACGTAGACATAGATCCGTCCCTCATCGTCCTTGTCCCAGGGTATCGTCCCTCGCTGAATACGTTTACGTACGGCACTTTGGCTTACTCCTAGTAGGTTGGCAGCGTCTGGAACTGTCACCCTGTCCATAGTACGGTCATGTCTCCCGTTACCCTCCACGTTCATCCTGTCCTTCCTGTCCTCTGCACTGTCTCGCAACTAGTCCACAAATTGGGGATGGCCACGTCCCTTATGTTGTCCTCTCTCATGTGAACATCATATCCGTGCCTCTAATAAAGGTGTATGACGATTTTCTAGAGACACTGCTGATAGTAATGCCGACCGCAGTGGACACTGTATAAGGCATAAATAAGCCGATTCTGATGAACGGTGAGGTAAAGCTATAGCGTTGGAGATCTTAACAAAGATCCATCTTGTCGCCTACATTCCGGGATGTTATTAATGAATCAGAGCATATATAGGACCATGGTCCCACTGGAGGTTTCGGAGGGGGGAGCTAGGGGTTATGGTCCTATATACCTCTATTTTGCTCCTCCCTCCTGTCAGAAAAAGGGGGGGACATCTTTTGGAATCACATTATTCAGTGGCTTGCTCGGGACGAATCGTGCTTTCCTGCAAGAGTTGTGGGGATAGTCTGACTCTCCTTGGTCTAGAAGAGGACTGGAACTTGGAGCGTACAATATTCGAATGCAAGTGTGGAGATCATCTCATCCTTGCCAACCACAGTAATGAGGGAGCGATAGCTATCAAGCGGTTGCTAGGTGAAGACAGGAGGCTCCGGACGCCTAACACGCGTGTCTCTAAGACTCTCTCCCACAGAAGGTAACAAGAGACTTGCCCCCCTTCTCTTGGGAGAGGGTGGCGAGAGTGACCTTGTGGTCGATGGCGGGCGTAAAGAAAGGTGGGTGCAATACCATTACCAACACCCACCAAGCTCTCAGAAACGAATCTGAGGCTAACTGAAGGCTTCGTCAATACCATCTGCCGTACTCTGAATGTCGAGCA
>JAWWQA010000392.1:0-3379 GCA_033854695.1 Rubrobacteraceae bacterium | reverse complement strand
CTCACATTCTATTTAACCTGGCGGTTTTCGGATAGAGTCTAAGATAATCACCGTAGCAATCCTGTCGCTTGCCACGTACTCTTGCCTCGTGTGTTCGCACGCCCCCAGGTTGGGATCCTCGAAGTAGAGTATCTCCTTGTTCCGCCCGGACCCGCCGATGTTGAGGTCGGTCCTGCCCCCGATGTACCTCGCTTCGGGCGCGACCTCCGCGACGAACTCTTGCATGCACTCTTTCCGGTCCCCGTTGCACCGACGGATCGCTTCTCCCAGGTCCCTTGAGATGGGCGTCCTGGACTCCACCGATATCTCGGCGGTAGTAGCGAGAGCCTCCGAGGCGGTATCTTCGGGTTCCGAGGACACTTTACGAGCGTCATCGGCGGTGCCCGAAGCGGCGGTGGTGTCGACCGCCTGGGTGTCGGGGGACGACAGCGGAGCGGAGGCGCTGGGGACCGTGGTCTGGCGGTAGAACAGGAAGCCGTTCACGGCGAGAAGCAATACCAAGATGGCCACAACAGCCTTCGGCGTGCTCAGCTGAGAACCTCCTCTACGTTCGTCCGGGAACCTCTTGAACGCATCGCTCTTCCCTAGCCTAATAATAGGCAATGGCGTCACGGGCCGCTAGTCGATGCGGATCTACGAGAGCACTTACTACCATTTTGGGTTCAACGTGTAAACGCCATGTACAGGGGCTCTCGACACCATAGGCAAGAGACAAAAGGACAAGAAACAAGCCGGGCGCTATCGGAAGATCTCGTTAAAAGTGACGAGCAAGGCAGCAAGAATCGTTGCGATGGATCCGACAACTACCCCCACTTTCCAGAACCTCTTGTCTCGTTCCGTCTCAAGCTCCTTTCGCAACGTCCGAATTTCCTCCTGGATGCGCTCTCGATCACCACGTTCGCGTTCGAGGTCCTCGCGCAGTGAAGACTCTGAGCGGGCGGTGAGCTCCAACCGCGCTCGCAGGTCGGCTGCCTCAGCAGTGCGAGCCTCCAACCGCTCTGCTATTCGCCGCAAAGCTTCACCGACTGCTTCGTCAGCGTTCGTCGTAACTCGCGCTTCCGGCGAAGTCCCGACGAAATACTCCGCATCTCGCATTTCGCTTGCTCGCTTGTTGCGGAGTGCATTGAGGGAATCGATGTCTATATAAAACGCTTTCCTTACGCCTTGTCCCTCCGCCCGAGCTTCGAGAAGTCCCCGGCGCACGTAGTTCTGCACCGTACGACGAGATACGCCTAATGCCTTCGCCGCAGATTTCGTCGTAGTCCATCCCGACCCTCCGGCGAACGTATCGTGAGCTTCGCCGGAGTTCTGCTTCACATTGTGTTGGGTATCGTCCTTCTCCATGTTGGGTATATTACTCTTAAACGCTTGGTGTGAATTATTAGTCCGAAGTTTGAGCGGAAGGTGCCCATGCTCTACGCCATGGTCGACGACTTCTGACAGTCCCGCCTCCTGAAAGAGCAGCCTCGACGACCGGACCCGGAAGCATCGCTCAGCCCCAGCGAGGTCGTTACCCTGGCCATCTTCGCTCAGTGGGCGCGCTTCGCCAGCGAAAGAGATTTCTAGCGCTACCTCCGGAGCCACCTCGATGCCGCCTTCCGCATCCTGGCGCATCGCTCGCAGTTCAACCGACTTGTGCACCTCCGCTAACGGCTCATCGAATCCTTGGTCTTGCACCTAGTGATCTTCTTGGGACCCCGAGAAGATTGACCCTACGACAACACACACAGGGTGGTCCAACCGCTTGGCGTGATACAAGGGCTTCCGTTTACTCATCGTCGCCAACCCCACGGGGGTCGTTATGGGCTTCAGCTTTGGAGCTGCCAGCATCCAGGACCAGACGTTGGCCGAACCCTTCTTCGCCATGCGTCACCGGCCGACCCCTTGGCTTTCGAGTGTGGGTGCAGCCTCGTCAGGTCTGTACGTGGTCGACAAAGGCTTCGAGGGCAAAGAACTCATGGAGAAGGATCGATAGCTAAGAGGGTGCGAGTCATCTGTCCACCAGAACGCAACATCCTGAAGCCCTGGCCTAAGCGGCTGCGACGTTGGGTTGCCGGCCTTCGCCAGATCGGGGGAGACCGTCCACGAAAAGCTGTTCAACGCCTTCGGCCTCGGCCCAGGGCAGCCTCACCACATAACCGGGTTGCAAGCGCGTTTGGCGGCGAGCGTGCCGCCGCACGACTTCTGCATTTGGCTTAACGAGTGCCTTGGTTCACCCCGACTGGCCTTCGCCGACTTGCTGGAATAGGGATCTCAACTCACACCAGACGTTTTATCATCTCTTCGCGGGCCAGCACGAGCGAACCAAGGAGCTGGTCGCCAGGCGAACTTGCGGAGAATCACGGCGCAAGCGGTTTCGCCGTGTGAGATGCTGCGGACGTCGATCCATACGAGAATTTAGGTTTCGAGCACGGTGTCGATAATAACGAGGCGGCGTGTTACAACCGGCGCAACGCGCGGCGGTTTGGTATGTCTCTATTTTGGAGGGAGTGTGCAGTGCAATCGGATCGGGAGCATGATGGACGTTCAAGAGATCTGCGGACGGCTGCGATGTTACGTCCGTCGGGCGGCCGTGGGCAAGGACAGAGTGGTGGACCCGCGCTTGGTCTCGCTCTTCGGCGGTGCTTACGCTCTTGTGACGACCATTCCCAGAGTGGGTAAGATACTCCCGAAGGCCATATCGTCCTCGATCGTGGCGGAGTTCTCGCGCATTCAGTTCGCCCCGGACTCCTTGCCCAACGACATCACGGGGATGAGCATCTACGACCCGCGGGAGGCACGCTTCAAGTGGCTGCCGGGTCCGGTCTTCGCGCCGGTCTTGCTGGCGGACGAGATCAAACAGAGCACTCCCTGGTAAAGAGTGACCCTAGTTCAAGGCTTGAGAAAACACCACTTAGCCGATAGCTAGAACCTGATAGCGCTTTATGATTGTAGTAATCGCCATAAAACTTGGTTAGGAAAAGAGCGTGATATCGGATTCGAGTTAAGAGCAGGCCTACAAGGGGGAGAGCCGTCGAAGATGAGTACCGCTACAAACAGAATGCGGTCTGGTCCGATTGGAGGCTACTTTCATGAATCGCTTGCTGGGATAGGTTGGGTACGTGAGGAAGTCGGTAAGTTCAGTAGTTTCGTGGCCTTTGAGAGCAAGCCTTTCTCGTGGCTCAAGCTATGAGGGGGTGCGGAAAGTCGGGTTGGGATGAGAAAGGAAGGACGACTGCGAGAGGAGGAGTGGATAAAAGGCCGATGGTGGGATACGCTGGTGTACGTGCTCCTTGAGCACGAATGGAAATCTCGTGCATGACCTGATTTAGATGTCTATGCAGAGCGCAGCAAGTGTATATCTCCTGCACCGAGCAACGTTCGCAGGTCCTTAGACATC
>JAWWQA010000391.1:0-4097 GCA_033854695.1 Rubrobacteraceae bacterium | reverse complement strand
AATCCGGGCATTTGGGATTCCAGCAGAAGGCGCTCGAATGAACGAAGTGGTTCGATAGTGCCATAGACTTCCTTCCGCAGATCGATATTTGGATCATGATACATCAACATGAACGGGGGAGACTATCTTAACTCCTGCCCTGCCGATATTCCGTATAAGCGGATGCGCCCGGCGAGCGAGAAGAAGAGAACGTCAGACGCGTCTCCTTCTACGTACACCATCTCACCTCTTGTGAAGCTACGCTCTGGTGTTCTCTGGGAGAGCCAGGCTATCTCCCCAGCCGCAAGCGGCTCTAATATGTCGACTTCTGAGAGGAGTTTGATCCGCCCTGCCTGATCCACGATATGCCTCCGGCCTTGCCGCATGAAGCTGCTCGTAGGTTGACTTTATCAGTATCAGTGAATCTACGAGAGTGGTCGAACCCTTACTGCCTGATGGGGATGGACTTTCTCTGCTAGGCCTCCGCTTCGTTGTTCTCTGTAAGTTCTTGCTCCTGGGATGTCTTGTACAGCCAGTTGGTTTCGTCGACTACTGATAGTGTCTCGCCTAGCGTGGGATTTGTTGACTCCCAGTGTCGCTCTCCTATCCGAAACCTCGATGGTTGGTCTGGTTGTGGCGAGAGCTCTATCGAGGCTATAAGCTGGGGGTCGACTGGGTTGGTGGGGATAGGTGAGCTACAGATCACTATCTGGGGATCAAAGCGTTCTACCTCTGCTTCCAGCTTCTGCGTATTAGTGACCGCTACTTCGACGTATGAGCGGAACGCTCGGATAGCGTCCGCTATGGCATCTATGTAGAGGCGATACTCTTCGTCAAATGCTAAAAGGATCCGCACGTTTTCTGTCCTTCCCGCCGCCCTGCTTGTAGGGGTTGCCTCGTAGGGGTTGCCTCGCTCCTCTTCAGAGGGACCGCCGTTTTCTTCGAGCAGCTGCCTGGCTCGCTCGGGCGTCGGTATCGCATCTACCCAGTAGGTAATGTCTTCTCCATCACCGCTAAGCTCGAAGACGGGCTTGTCCACCTCCCACGCCCAGTTATGTGCAAGTATCGACACGTCGTATCCGTCATGGCCGACAAGCAGATACGCGGAGAAGCCGCCGTTGATCTACCATCCAGCTTCTGTGAGGGCTTGCTCTATCTGCTCAGGAGTCCTATTCTCTCCTCCTTATCTAAACCTTAACCGCGTCGAGGTTCATGCGCTCAAGGAGCAGGCCACACGCAGGGCAGTGTATGAGCCGCTGGGTGTATGTTTCACTCCATTCCTTATCGTCGAAAAACATCCATTGGTACTTACCTCCAACCCACCAGAACTCCCCCCAGATCTGGTGCTGCTGCTCGCACGAACAATACAGTGCGGCCACCGGATCATCTCCTTACCCGCTCATCTCTGGGCGATTGTTGCTGTTGCTACAAATTATAGCATGTTATTGAAATTAGTGTTACTTTGTGCAGTCCTTGGCACTGCAACATCCATATAACGAAAAGGGCCGGATCTGTTCTACTTAAAGACCCCCGACCCTCTTATTCACTAGTTGTCTAGAGAAACTGTCCGAAAAGCCCCGATACGTCCCGAACTGGGGCCTCAAAAGCCGAGGAAACGGATCCAAGAAGCCCTATTTTGCTGCTGGAGAGCAACAATATGGGGGCTACAGACGCCCTCTAGCTCCTTTTCGAACAGTTTCGAAGGAGCAAGTCTCGGAAACCTACTTCCAGTATACTGCGTGCTTCATCTGTGGAGAGGTGGCAGAGTGGTTTATTGCAGCGGTCTGCAGGAAGACCGTTTCGTCGATAAACTCGACGTCGGAGGTTCAAATCCTCCCCTCTCCGCAACTCGTTCCCTATAGGCACATTCACTTTATGCACCTGGTTGCCGAGAAGTCTTCTCGGTCATGGAATCTTAATCTTGACCGAGATTTAACAGGGCTTTAACGTGGGTAGGTAATCTTGTACCCGTATAAGAGTGCGGTAGGCTCTGCTTGCCAGGTTCGCTCCCAACTCAGAGCGGGTTCAAAAGTTTCTTGGAGGGCTGGATTATTATGCGACGATTAGCAAGAAAGATCTCATGAAGCGAGCTGAGCAGAAAGGTGCTGATAAGGAGATTCACTCGACCCTAGAGCAGCTGTCCCATCAAAACTATGAAACCCCGGCCGACGCAACAGGGCTAGCGGCAAATTTGATTGAAGGCGTGTACCCAGTTAATGGCCTCCTAGAAAAGGACTCGTGGTCAGCAGCCCACATAGGCTTTGGCTTCTACGAGATTGATGCTTGGGGAGAGCAATTAATAGGCGCCAGTGCTCCCCAGCGCTGCACGCTCTCAGGTGTGGCAAAACGCAATTCGGCGGATGCGCCTCACGCCGTAGCAAACGAGTTCATTTGCGCTCGCCTGGGGCTGCTAATCGGGTTGCCGGTCCCCCCAGGAGCCGTGGTAACCACTGGCGATGGAAAGCTAGCCTACGTTTCTCTTCGATTTGGGCCTAAAGGAGAAGATCCACCTCCCCTCAGTCCCAAGGAGTTTGTAGAGGACAACCCAAGCATCGCAGCGGGTGTTATAGCCTTTGACTGTTGGATAGGTAACCCGGATCGCCATCAGCACAACCTTGCTTACGTTCGAGGCGATCCGAGGATACCAGTAACGGTTTTCGACCATAGCCATGCGCTTCTGGGCATCCAAGCGGGCGCAGCGGTACAACTATTGCGTAGGAGGCTAGACGATCCTGTGGTCTCGGGGATCCTACGGCAGTACATCACATCTAGCAGAGAGTTCAGGGATTGGGCGAGCCGGATCAGGGCGGTCTCCAGTGAACTGATTCGAGACATCTGTCGGACGATGAACCATCCAGACGGCATTAGTGCCGAGGAGTGTAGTGCGGCAGCAGAATTCTTAATACATCGCAAGGATCGTGTACTAGAGCAGATTTGGGCTTCTAAAGGAAGGGTGCCTAATGTTCAGCAGTGGGAACTAGATGAAAACTGAATAAAAAGGGTTCGTCCCAGGGGCAGGTTGCCTCTTTTCACCGAGCTGCCAAGGAAGCAGCGTGCAAAGGTGTCGGTTTCCGGTGTGGTGCATTCTCGGAAACCAAAGACAGTCTGAAGTATCGAATCAAGGTTCAAATATTCGGCATACGCAGTACTGTGAACCTTCAGTCGAGGTCGTGAGGAGAGATCCTTAATCCTCTAGATAGCTACAGGTCTAGTTCAAGCACCATCAAGTAGAGCACAGTTGACGTTGTTTTAGTTGCGAAGGTGTGCGAAGTTGTCTCTTGTCGCTTAGTTAAGGGGCTGGGATCTCGCCTACTACTACACATCGTTTTTCAATCTTACCCAGCCCCCCTATCATTCAGACGAATGGGTACTATAGAAAGGACCCTTCGTCCTCTCTCAACCTCTCGAAGGGTCTCTTTTATGCACGAGCGAGAGGGCGTATTCCCGCAAGCTCAGGTGCCTGTGCTGAGAAATTCTCGGAAACCAACCTGCTCTGTCTTATTCAGCGTGGTGCATGAGTATTCAGCCTGTGTTGCAAGTAGTAGCAAGGCTCCAAGTGCCCAGAGTACCGATCTCACTAGCTCAGAGGACAAACACACCTACGAGAGTGGGTGCGGGGAGGCTAACGCAGAGGCTACGCCCTCCGACTGGTCCTGTTTTATGCAGGATAATGAATGTCCGCTCAAAACAATTCTCGGAAACTTGCTCCCCTATACTCACGGTTCGCTCATTTTTTGGTCGTGAAATGAAATATGCTCCCCACTTGATGGGCAAAATGGGCCAAATGAGGGGCAAATGGGCCAAAAAGAACGCCTTCCGCCCACTTTGCTGGCGCTGTTTGGGCTGAGTGCGATGTGTTTGCGCACAACGAGCCCAAGAGTGAAGACGAAAGTTTAATCAGAGCCTCGATTTCCGTTTTATGGTTGCGCAATTCTTTCGAACCTCCTGAAAAATGAGCGAACCGTGAGCCTATAGATATAAGTTTTTAGGAGCTCGTAGAAAGATAGTGCATATAGCTCATGCGCCGTATCCAACTAGGTTCCATCATGTAGGTGTTAATCGTCGTCATACCGCTAGGGAAAAAGCGGGAGAAAGGAAACATAGCCATGGCCGATACA
>JAWWQA010000390.1:0-4223 GCA_033854695.1 Rubrobacteraceae bacterium | reverse complement strand
CCAGCGGTGCTCGGGATCAACGTCCGCAAAAATCCGGTACTCGTACGGCGCGAAGTATGACGGGTTCACTATCGGCTGACGGGAGCCTCCGGCGCCATCCCCCTGAGCCCAGTTGCCGGCGACAACTACCGGTCGCTTGTCGATGGTGGCCGTCTCCTGCTTCCAGATCGCGTGTATGATTTCAAGAGCTTCTCGCTGGTACTCTGGGGCATCCCACCGCTGAGCGGCAAACAGTAGGGCCAGTGCAATGTCCTGGTCGGCATCAGTAGCGGCATCTTCGTCCAGTACACCCTGCGTCTGGTCGGAGCGGGTACCCCACTGCCAGGAGAATAGTGCATCTTTCCGTACCTGAAGGTTGTCCTGTGTCCATCCCCATACCTCGTTGAACGTCTGCTGGTCATCCATGTATACAGCCCGTAGCAGTGCGTAGGATTGTCCCTCGGAGGTCGTAATCTGGTTTGCTTTCGGATCTACCACCCGTCCGCTTTCGATGAAACGTTCCTTGTAGCTAGCCCAGGTCTTTGCGAGGATAGGGTTGTCGGTCGCCGGATATTGGTGAGGCTTGCGCACCCGCCGAATCTCCATCTCCCAATCTCCGGACTTGAAAGTCTGTATCGCGTCGGAATTCTCGCTCGCGTCTTTTATCAGTGGCAAGGATTGGCCTTCGTTTGCGATCTCTCCATTGATCCAGGAGAAGGATTTGTCCATGCTCGGGCTGTAGGCGAGGTAATCGATGTTGCGCCAGTTGTCTTGCAAGATCCCGTCGCGCACAGCAGGGTCGTTCAAGGCAGGCTGGAAGTAGTGTGCGTTCGGGAAGGGAGAACCACCGGTGAAAGACGAATCGTGCAGCTCGACCCAGGGGTAAGCGTCCATGAGCATGACGCTATCGCTTGGCAGATTACCGGCGATCCAATTGACCATCTCACGCTGGGCCGGGGTACGGTCGGCCGTGAAGTTGATGCTGTTTGCGTGTACATCTCCCTGTACCAACATCACAGTGAATACAAGAAGCGCCAGCGCTATCGCCCGCTTTGGAACTCCCCGGCGTATCGCCACGTTGGCTATATGGCCCACCGACAAGCCAAGCGCGAGCGTCAAGAGCGCTAGCAGCGGGATCACGTAGTAGTGAAGCACCACTCCACCTCGTCCGAGGAAGAGCAAACATGAGAACGTGAGTATTGACACGCCGAAAAAGTACCGATCTCTTCGCCAGAACAGCAACCCGAGCCCAGCAGCTGCAAGACCACTCAGCATGAGCAGGTAATCTACTCCTACCCACTGTTCTAAGAACGCGCCGAAGGCCAGGAACCCTTCGCCGTTTCCGCGGGATATTTGGTACAGGTAGGTGTCGACCAGACTCACATGCGCTTCCTGCGAGCTCCAGGGTAGGACGCCCGGTGGGAGCAGCTCGTCCTTTAGAAGTGCTAGAAGCACGAATAAGGACATTGCCGAAACGGTAGTTGTTCCCCAGAGGGCGAAGGCGAAGCGGCGGTGCGCGAAGTGCGCTTGGGTGAATGTGAGGTAGAGCATGCCGGGCAGGAAAATCGCGAAGACTTCCTTTGTCCAAAAGGCCAGACTAAAGGCGATTGCGCTTAAGACTATGCGGCTTAGCCGTCCTTTGGCCGAAATTAGCGCGTATAAGGATGCCAGGAGCCACAGCGTAGCGATGTTGTCGAGCCACACCTGGCGATGTAGGCCGACACCCAGCGGAGACGCAGCGAAGATTACCGCGGCGAGCAAAGCAGCTACGGTGCGGCCTGTTGCCTGACGAACGATCAGGAAGATCAGCAGAGTGGACAGGACCGTCACCAGTAGCATCAGAAGGCGGCCAGTGTCTACTGAAGACATCCCGAAGGTGAAGAATCCCCCGACCAGTTTCGTCCACATCCCGATTTGAAACCATCCGAGTAGGGGATGGTCGTAGGTGTAGGTGTAATAGGAAAGCTGGCCCTGCTCGAACATGGCCCACGCCGATGCCATGTACGTGCCCTCATCTGACTCGTACTGGGGATAGTGGAACATATTCAAGCCAGTAAAGAGAGCTGCTACCAGCAATGCCGCGACCAGCGCACAACGGTCGAGCCACTGCGAAGGGATGATCCTGGTAATCCGGTTTCGTTGAGCAACTACTTTTTTGTTCATCTCTGTCCTCCTTTGAACGTCTACAAAGACAGTATGGGGCGCAGACATCAAAGAGGGATCGACCGAGTGGGTGATTGATGAGCATCGAACGGATGAGTTTTGCTATCAACCGATCGGTTGATGGTGGCGGTACGAAACGGCATAAGAAGTCAGCTCTTCATCCTATGACGCCGGGTTTCGTTACGGAGACGCCTCCGTGCTGCCGGTGGCACGGAGGCGTCCCTTTTCTGTTCTTTGTGCTTGCTAAGCTGCCTGTCGTATACCTACTCCGGAAGCTGCCTCTCGCGCGTCTGCCTCGGGCTGCCGGTGAGCGCCTGTATGCTCGGTCTTCTCCCAGTTATTCATCCCGCGAAACTCCCGGTAGATCGCGCGCACGGCGCCTAAGCTCAACAACATCTGGTAAGGCATGAAGCCGACCATGAACACCACGAGGTCACGGACCCTGACGCGCAGCTGGTAGACACGCGCGAACTCGAAGAGCCCTACGAGGTTTGCGACCAACTGGAACACCAGGATGTAAAGAGGTAGTAAGGAGATCATTGCCAGAAAGACGGGCACTGTAGCGAAAGCCATCATCAAGAGAGCGACTCCCCAGAGCAGCCCTACAAATGCCTGCACAAAGGGGTACGTTAGTGTGTAGAGTGCGAAGGCGCGCTGTGACAACCGTGGGAAGCGGCGCCAGTCGTTCTTTTTCAAGACCTGCAAGAAGCCTTGATTCCAACGCGTGCGCTGCTTGACGAAGCTCTTGAGCGTTGGTGGTGTCTCCTCGCGCGTGGCGTGCTCTGCGTCGTAGGTGACGCTGATCTGCTCGCCCGAGACGCTTAAGCGGATGCCGATGTCGGCGTCTTCGGTCAGGCACTTTTCGTCCCACCCTCCAACAGCCTCGATCAAGTTCCGCTTCATGAAGACCGTGTTACCGCCGAGCGTTACCATCCCGGCGCGAGCGTGGAAATGCAAGCGCGACTTGAACCAGAAGAAGTACTCGAGCACGTTGTGAATGGAGTACCAGGTCGACTGGAAATCCATAAGTTGCACCCCGGCCTGGACTATATTGGCGTTTTCCCGCTGCATGACCGCGTTCACGATCTGGAAGATTTCGGGATGGACGTCGTCCTCGGAGTCGAAGATCGTAACTACCTCGTGAGAGGTCTCGCGCAGTCCTACGTTGAGCCCATGCTGCTTATTGACAGGCTTATCACTGAACGTCTGCACCCATACGTTGGGATGTCCGATCTCCGCCGCAGCACGCCGAGCCTCGGCTATCGTCTCCGTGTCTCCCTGCTCGCAGATGACGACCACCTCTAGAAACTCCTTGGGGTAGTCGGCCTCCCACACGCGATGGACAGTTTGGGCGATCACCTCTTGCTCATGCCTGGCGGGCAAGAGTGCGGTGAACCGCAGCCTCGGCGGCCGGTACATATCAGGACTACACGTTGTCGCCAGGCGTTGGGGCCTGGCCCACGTGTAAAGCATGAGATATAACGTGAAGATTCCCTGACCTGTGAGAACAAGGGAAATCACTAATATAGCAGAGTAGATAATCGTCTCAATCATGTCCAACCTCCGAGCGTGTAATGGGGCAGTTCCACAGCAACAGTGCGGCCCCAATGGCGAATAAGTTAGCTATCAGATCCATCACCACAACCTCCTCCAGGTCGACCAATCTCTTCTTACTTCACTATCGCGCAGCAAGGCTAAAAAGGGATCAACTGAAAGGTGGTTGTTGAAGATCGAAGGGATGACTTTGCTATCAACCGATCGGTTGATAGCTCCTTAATGGGCTCTTGCTAAGAGCAAGATAGCGGGAGACGCTGAATTTAGTGTCTCAAGCGAGGGTCACGAAAAGAGAGAGATAGGCTGCGAGAGCTCAGGATTTCTGACTAGCAGCAACACCAGCGGCTTCACCCGAAGCTAAAAATTGGTCGCAGAGGTGTTGCCGCTCATGGACTGGGTCGAACGGGGATGGAGTCGCAAAATTATGAGCCCAGGCGCAAGATGCCCCGCTCCAGTGCCACAGTAACCGCTGCCGTGCGATCTGCCACGTTGAGCTTGCCGAAGATGTGGATCAGGTGAGATTTGAC
>JAWWQA010000389.1:0-4422 GCA_033854695.1 Rubrobacteraceae bacterium | reverse complement strand
GCCCTTGCCCTCATCCCAGATAATGTTCTCGACCGGAACCCGGACATCGTTAAAGGAGATCTCCGCGTGGCCGTGCGGGGCGTCGTCGTAACCGTAGACCGAGAGGGTGCGCTCTACCTCGACGCCGGGGGTGTCGAGCGGAACCAGGATCATGGACTGCTGCTCGTAGCGGGGCGCCTCGGGGTCGGTCTTGCCCATGAATATAGAAATTTTGCAGCGGGGATCTGGGGCTCCCGTAGACCACCACTTGCGTCCATTTACGACGTATTCGTCCCCGTCGCGTTCGATCCTCGACTGGATATTCGTAGCATCTGAGGAAGCCACATCGGGCTCGGTCATACAGAAGCACGAGCGGATCTCGCCGTCAAGCAGCGGCTTTAGCCACTTCTCCTGCTGCTCGGGCGTCCCGTAGCGTACCAGGACCTCCATGTTGCCCGTATCGGGGGGCGAGCAGTTGAAGACCTCCGGAGCGATGGGACTACGGCCCATGATCTCGCACAGCGGCGCGTACTCTAGATTGGTCAGGCCGGCACCGAGATCTGAATCAGGGAGGAAGAGGTTCCAGAGCCCCGCGGACCTGGCCTTCTCTTTGAGCTCTTCCATGATCGGGGGGATGCTCCAGCGGTTCTCCGACGCCGCGAGCTGATCTTGATACGTCTTTTCGTTTGGGTAGACGTACTCGTCCATGAACTCGGCGAGCTCGGCTCGGAGCTTTTGCACCTTCTCGGAATGGTCGAAGTTCATCCGTCGTCCTCCTCTTGGACATTGGCGTTGTATCCGGCTCGTCCGCGCCGGGCACAAGGGGACCTTCCCCGCAAAGGACATCCCCGACGGCAATTCTGGCACGAAGCCGGAGCCGCGGCAAGCGGTGGCTCCCGACTTCTTAACCGGGTATCCTCAAAGCCGTTCGGGGAGTTCGAGCATAAGGAGGTAAAGCTTATGACACGCATCGACGGTGTAGATCCGAACCGGGTGGAGAAGCCGGTCAGGGCTGTTTTAGAAGCCCAGGCCAAGAAATGGGGCGCGCCGCTCTTGAACCATCTGCTCTACGCCAGGCGTCCGACCATCTTCCGAGGGGTGCGGGGTATGTGGAGCGGATTGGATTTGTCGGGTCTCGTCGATCCCAGGCTCGTCGCTCTCATCAACCGCAGGGTCGCCGCTCTAAACGGCTGCGTTTTCTGACAGGACATAAACGCTGCCGTGGGCAGCGAACTGGGAGTTTCGGAAGAGAAGATACTGGCTCTGGATGGGTACGCCGCGAGCCCTCTCTACGACGAGAAGGAGCGGGTTGCGCTCGAGTACGCTGATGCCATCACCCTCTCGGACCGCGATGTGAGCGACGAGCTGTTCTCGAGAGTGAGGAGGTTCTTCGACGACGACGCGTTGGTAGAGCTCACGGCGGCTATCGCCTGGGAGAATTCGTCGAGCAAGTTTAACCGCGCCTTGCGAGTTCCCTCTCAAGGCCTGTGGAGGCGAGACGGGGATCGCTGATGCCGGATCCGAGTCCCTGCTTGTGCTGCACGGCTCAGGAGGATCGGTGTTCCTCAAAGTCTCCTCGTCGAGCTCTGAGGCTCACGCGCCCCGGCCAGATCGACTAACATGGCAGGGAGAGAAAGGGAGGGAATCGCTGAGGGGCGACTATATGATTTTCAGCTCTGGTTTGGCGAGCTGGACCAAGCTGCCTGAGATGAGCTTGCGAGTAAGGCAAGTCCTACGGACCAGTTCGAGTATGCTCCGCTCTACCGGCGTCCGCGTAAGATCTGGGGCATCGGTCTGAACTACCGCGAGCACGCGGGCGATCTTGAAGAGACCGCTCCCTCCGAGGCGCTGGCGAGCTTCATGCGCCCGGACACGACCATCATCGGGCCGGGGAAGAAGATACGCCTTCCGGGACAGTCCGAGCGGGTAACGGGAGAAGCCGAGCTTGGCCTCGTTATCGGCCGTGAGGCGAGGAATATGTCCGAGGAAGAGGCCCCTTCTGTTGTAGCGGGACTCACGACTATACTGGACATGACGGCGGAGGATATTCTGTGGAGAAACCCCCGTTACCTGACCCGGGCGAAGAGCTTTGACACTTTCTTCAGCTTCGGGCCACAGCTCTTAACACTGGACGAGGTGGGGGAGGTCGGGGACCTCATGGTAGCTACTACTTGAAACGGTGAGGTGCGCCGCGAGAACGTCGTCTCCAACATGACGTTCTCGCCGTGGTTCTTCGTCTCCTTCCACTCGAAGGTGATGACGCTCCTGCCGGGGGATAGTACAAAATGACAACGCGTTAAGGTCCGCTTCTCCGCCACGTTGGGCCAGGAGCCGGAGCTCGAGCTGTACCTCGCCTGATATAGTCCTCTAAGACGATCTGATGCCTCTACCCTACCCCAGAATCCTCAGAGGGCAGCCCCCCACCACGTCCTGAGCCAACCAATTCTGCGGCTCTCAGAGCTGCTACGGTTCCACATATCTGGCAGCAGACGGGAGCAAGTTGGGAGCAGAAAGGCGACACCGCCTTCGTTGGAGAGCAACAGTTTCCCCTCTGTTTCCTCGTACGACAACCGCTCCAGGTTGTTGTTTTGGGTGAGACTGTGTGAGCATAGCGTGCAAGAAACACAAAACTCTCTGAGCTGAGGTTTCGCATTTTGCTGAGCGACGGCGTGCCAGAGAGGTACGCTTCGAGCAGGGGATAGCGAGTTAGAATGGCCTTGAAGTCAGAATTACCCCCTCCATACTCTTATTGTTCCAAAATTCAAATATATCGGCAAGTACTGACACAATGTTTTTGGTATGAGTTTTGAAGCGGTTGTGTAAGCGTAAAACCTGGGTTTTGGTAGGAGAGCGGTGTGTGCCAAAAGGGGGACCAGCCTTCCATGAGAAGGCATGTGTTTGTCAAGGCCACCGTGGTGGCCACAAAACGAGCGTCTCATTAGCTCACCCTTTGCCACGCTTCCATTCGCACTCTCTTAGAGCCCACTACTACTCTCTGTGGCTCGGTGCATGATGAGGTTCGTCCTTTAGGTCGGTGCTGCAATCTGTTGATCGATCTTCCCATTAGGCGGACCAAGGTTGGAGCCTCAGTCACCGGACCCCAGGCGATTGGGTGAGCTAACAAGCTCGCTACCGCGCAGATCCCTTCTTATCGAGCTATCGTCCCTCCTTTCGGTTGTGATTACGAGTTTTGTCCGTCTTTTTCTAGGCCGCTTGGCCTTCGTCGAAGCGGTTGGCATTGTACAGCGGCTCGTACACCTCCCCGCTGACCCACAAACAGTGCAGTAGCACTGAGAGCTTGCGGGCTACAGCCACCGCGGCCCGCTTCTTGGCATCCTTGCCGCCGCGCTCGCAGATCTTCAGGCCGTGTCGCCTTAGAGGTCACAATCCTCACCGAAAGGACCCAAGATGCGCTGGGCGCTGCCTACCAAGAGCCTCCTCAGCAGCTCGTTGCCTTGCTTAGAGAGGCGTTTTTTCTGGGGGTCGCGTTCGCCCGATTGCTCCTGGCTCTGGGCACGAGGAGGTCCACATAAGAAGCGCCCACGGCGCGACTAGTTTCGAACCGAGAAGGATCTTCGAGGGTGAGCACGAAAGTCAAGGCTGTGAGCGTTCCTAGTCCCGTGAACCCGCTTTAGAAGTTTCGTCTCTGGGTAGGAGTGCTCCGCCAGAGGACCTCCAGCTGGCGGTCGTATTCCTGGATGCTCTCCGTCATCGAGGCTATGGTCTTGAGCAAGGGCTCGAGGGCCGGCCTCAAAGGCTCCGGCACGTGTGCACCCACTTTCTTATGGAAAGTGTTGGCGAGGAGCAGCTGGGCAGGCGACACCAAACGACTTGAAAACGACTTGACTGCTCCCCTTAGGTGGTTGATGAGCTTGGCTCTCGCTTGGATGAGTGCTCCTCGCGCGAGAGGACGAGCGCCAGGTGCGCCAGGGCGGTTTCGCCCTGGTGTTTTAGAGCGGGGCAAGCAACTTCTTATCTCCAGCCGTGCCAGACGGGCAAGGTTGTGGGCGTCGAGCCTGTCGTTCTTGCGCCGCTGAGCGTAGATGAGTCTGAGCTTACGGGCGTTTTGGCAACCAAGACCTTGTGACCGAGGTCTTTAAGTAGAGCCGGCTAACCCATGGCGAGTGGGTGCCTACCTCGACGATTGTGATGAGCATCGCGATGAGCAACGACTCGCAGCCGGAGAAACACCGCTTAAGGGCTTTGGGGCTGGTGGTGATCCTGCTCATTCGATTACCTCGCGCTTTGAGTGTCGAACAGGCACAGATAGCTGTAGCGGTCGCCGAGGTCCAACCCGGCCGTGATGGTGCTAGATGTGTGTTGCGTGGTTGGTGAGGTAAAAAGAGGGCCATCCGGTTTCCCGACCAAAGGAGTCCCAAATGACCCACAAAGAGCATGCCCCAGAGTTCGTCCTCTTGGTGGAGGCCATAACCGTTTTGTTCT
>JAWWQA010000388.1:0-4184 GCA_033854695.1 Rubrobacteraceae bacterium | reverse complement strand
CACCCACGAGCACTCGCAGCGCTGATACCCCTTGGCCATCGCATGCTTGTAGAGTTCGTCGACGAGCACTGTCTCGAGGCCCTTGTTGCGGTACTCGGGCATAAGGCCCAGGATCGCCAGTCGCAGTTGGTCGATGATCTTCTTGCGTCTCAGGAGAGCGATGATGCCGAAGGGCAGAAGCCGTCCCCGGACACGTTTGAGAACCTGGTTGACATCGGGAAGGCAGATGGCCATGCCGGCCACGTGGCCTTCCAGCTCTACGAACCGGGCGAGGTCCGGGTCGACGACGTGCTTGAGCTCGCTAGCGAGGTGGTCGAACTCCGCCTCGGTGTACCGCACGAAGCCCCAATTCTCTTCCCAGGCTTCGTTGTAGAGGTTCTTGACTATCGCCAGCTCCTCATCGAAGCGCTTCATATCCACGGGGCGGACCACGGGGTTGTAGCGCGCGCGGACCCGTTTTGCGAGGCGTCCAATCTTCTCGCCCAGCTCCTGCTCCCGCTCGAAGAGCCAGGCGTAGAGGTCTTTGACCTTGTGGTAGCCGGCGGCCTCGACGTAGCGCGGGTAATCGGGCGGATTGTAGGGCATCATGACGTAGGGGTCGGTGTCGAAAGCGTCGATCTGGAAGCCTGCGCCATCGTTCATCGAGGGGTTAGCAGGACCCCGCACCGCGGTCCGTCCCAGTAACCGCCCCCACTCCTCGACACGAGCGAGCAGCATCTCGGCGGTCGCATCATCGTTCGCCTCGAAGAAGCCAAAGAAGATCAGGTTATCCCCGTGGGTTCTATTGTGGTTGTCGTCGTCGATAGCGGCGATGCGCCCGACGATCTCGCCGGCGCGCTCGGCAAGGAAAAGGTCGACCCGGGCGTGCTCGTAGAAGGGGTTCTTTTTGGGATTGAACTTTTCGCGCTCCGAGATCAGGAGCGGCGGGACCCAGTGTGGATCGTCCCGGTACCTCGCGAACGGGTACTTGATAAAGCGCTTCAAGTCGGCGCGGGATTGGACGGGCTGGATCTTGGTAGCACTCATAGCTATGCTGCTCTCGCGTACAACTTTGATCCTAACTGATGACGCCCAGGCGCCGGCCGATCCTGGCGAAGGCTTCTAGCAGGCGCTCTATCTGCTCGGTGGTATGGTTGGCGTTCACGCTGGTGCGGATGATACTACGCCCGGTAGGCACACTGGGAGGCAAGGCCGGCGTCGTGAAGATCCCTTCCTCCCACAGCATCTTCCAAAACATTGCGGTGAGTTCGTCGGGACCGACCAGCACCGGCACGATCTGGCTCTCGGAACCCAAGGTGTCGAAGCCCAGAGCGTTCATCCCGCGCTTCAATTGCCCAACGTTCTGCCAGAGTTTCTCCCGGTGATGCGGCTCTGTCTCGATGATGTCCAGAGCTGCAAGCACTGTCGCCACCTGCATGGCCGGGAGCGCTGCCGTAAAGATGAACGGGCGCGCATGATGCTTGACGTAGCTTACGACTGCCCTGGGGCCGGACACGAAGCCGCCCACAGAAGCGAACGACTTCGAGAAGGTGCCGATCACGAGATCGATCTCGTTCTCCAGGCCGAAGTACTCCGGAGTGCCGCGACCGCCCTTGCCCAGCACACCGGTGGCGTGCGCATCATCGACGGCAACGCGCGCCCCGTACTTACGGGCTATCTCGACGATGTCCGGCAGGTCGGCGATATGGCCGCTCATGGAGAAGACCCCGTCGGTAACGATCATGCGTCCACCCGGCTTGCTCGCATCTCTCTCGAGCAGACGCTCCAGGTGATTCAGGTCCTTATGCCGGTACTTGCGCAGCTCCGCGAAGGAGAGCCTCGCCCCATCATAGAGGCTGGCGTGGTTCTCGCGGTCGAAGTAGAGGATGTCCTGGCGTCCCGCGATGGCACTGAGCACGGAGAATGCACCGAGCAAACCGGTGCTGAAGGTCAGAACCGCCTCGGCGCCCAAGAAGCCGGTCAGACGATGCTCCAACTCCTCGTGGAGCGTGAGCGTACCGGTCAAAAAACGCGAGCCGGTGCAACTCGTACCGAAGTCCCCGAGCGCCGCGCGGGCTGCCTCTTTGAGACGAGGATCCTGGGTGAGCCCCAGGTAGTCATTGGAGCCGGTGATGATCATCTCCTGGCCGTCCACCATAACGGTGCCGCCTTTTTGTTCGGCGATCGGCTTGAAGTAGGGGTATATACCTATAGCCATCGCCTCGTCGACGCGGGAAAGGGTAGAAGAAGAGAAGGCTTTGTCGAAGATGTCACCGGTGAGCGTCGGATCTTCTTTCGGCTTTTGCGCCAAGCGCTCGCGGATACGGTCGAGGTCTACGTGATTCGACAAGTTATCCCTCCATAGCATCTGACGGAAGCCCTTCCTGGTTGTCGGGCGCGCTCCATGGCGAAGCGCACCGGACGAAGATGCACGAGAGCTCGCGCGAGACAGTGCCGAGTAGTCTAGAACTTATCCGCAAAGTCGGCAATCCTACACACCACCTTAGCAGCACACGTCCCGGACCTTGAGCATACTCGTGAGGATCAGACCCGAGACCGGTTTTCACCAGCAATAGTAGCTTGCACACGGGCATACTACTAGAACGCACGAGCCGCGGCATCCTCTGGCCCAATTGTTCGAGACCTCAGGTCCATCGAGGGGTAATGACATCGTCCACTTGCAAGAAGAGGAAATGGTCGAAGTAGTAGTGGATGAGAAGCGCCGAGAGCACCACGGAGTAGAACGAGAAGTAGTGTTGTTGGTCCGGATCCTCCGCCCACACGCCGCCGATCATGAGCGCGCCGCGCACGATCAGGTAGGCCAGGGCCGCACCGAAGGTGAACAGGAAGCACATCCAGTAGAGCTTGCGCCCGCTCCTCGAGACCCGCGCCACGTACTCGGAGCCGATGAGGCCCCGCTCGGCCCGCACCCGGTTGAGGTAGAGCACGACCGCGAGATACTGGAAGGAGTGCCAGACGTTGAGGCCCTGAAACGCCACGTCCAGGTTCGGCAGGACTGGCGTGATGAAGAAGAGAAAGGATGCGAGGCTCATATGCAGCGTCTTGGGCACATGCAAAAGGCCAACCCGCCACTCCCAGACCGTCTTGATGACGAAGGCGAAAAAGAACGCGAAGAAACCCGCGGCAGCAAGCGGCCCGAGCCACTCGAACTTGAGGAACTCGGGGAAGAGGAGCGCCCGCCCGCCGGTCTCGAAGCCCTGGCTCGAGAGGTTGTGACCGAAGATCACAAGCGGCGCGCCGGTGAACTTGAAGGTCGCGATCGGATATAAGCTGGTAAACAGGAGCCCGTAGTCGATCACCCGCGACCAGAACTGCCACCGGACGAAGTTCGGGGTCCTGCCCCGGGGGTCTTTGAAGCGATACGAATCGGCGATGTAAGCCGCCTGGTGGATGACGTGCACCGACGCCCACAAGAAGAAAATGGTGACCAGCAGCGTCAGGTTGATGATCGCGAGCGACACGACGAGTACCGGCAGGCACAGAGCCCCCCAGGTGTAGCGCCGGTAACGCTCTCTGAAGTGCGGCTCCATGAAGGTCATGGTGTAGGTGGCGAACAGGTGCGGCCCGCCGATAAAAGCGGTAACGACGAGGTCCACGATGACGTTCGAGAGCCCGCCTAACTGGGAGAACAGGTGCGGCACCAAAAGCAGCGCGCTCGAGAAGATAATGAAGGCGAGGTCGTAACCGGGCGAGACGAGCCACAGGTCCTTAGAGGAGATTTTCGGTGTGGCGGGAACGGTCAGGGTCGCCAAGTAAACTATCCTCCAGAACGCATCGTGAAGCTCGCATCGGGCAAGATAAGTAAGCCTGTCGTGCTGTCACTGCGGTCGCGCTCGGTTAAAAGACTCTCGACTTGGCGCCACGACGGAACCTTGAAGTCCCAAAAAGCAACACGGCAATCGTCCTCCATGTGGCCTATTTTATTGGTGCCGGTCGCATGCTTGCAAGAGCATACACCAAGATAGCAGCGGTATGTTGACGATAGTAATATTGACGAACGGCTTATAGCCTCTCGTTGGTGTCTTACCGTTTCCTGCCGTACATAGCGTTGATCCTCGAACGCCACGCGAGGAGCTCGTCGCGCCGCTCCCCTACTTCTTTGGCGCGTTCGTCTGCGAAGTTATGCTCCTCGAGGGGGTCTTTTGACAGGTCGAAGAACTCGTCGGGCTGGTTGTCGTAGTGGT
>JAWWQA010000387.1:0-3422 GCA_033854695.1 Rubrobacteraceae bacterium | reverse complement strand
AACTTGCAGCTTGGTGAAGATGTTCGAGACGTAGTTGCCCACCGTCTTTGTACTCAACGACAGTTGCCTGGCGATGGCGGAGTTGGAGTGTCCTTGCGCGATAAAGTTCAGGATCTCGCGCTCACGGTCGGTGAGCGTCGGGAAGACCTGGGGCGGCGCGGGGGACCGCGGGGCGGCAAAGTAGGCGAGCACCCGGGTTGCGATGGTCGGACTGAAGATGGCCTCGCCCCTGCCCACCGCCCGGATCGCCCCCACCATCTCTTCCTCGTCGGCGTCTTTGAGCACGTACCCGCGCGCCCCGGCCCTCAACGCCATGAAGACCGAGTCTTCGTCCTCGAAGAGAGTGACGACCAGGACGCGGACGCTGGGGGTCTCTTGCAGGATCTTACGCGTTGCCTCTATGCCGTATACGCTGGTCATCTGCAAGTCCATCAGCACGACGTCGGGCTGTAGCTCCGTAGCACGCGCGACTGCCTCCTCGCCCGTCGCCGCCTCGCCGACGACCTCGAACTCGGGCACCGACTCCAGCAGGGAGATCATGCCCTTTCGGAAAAGCGGATGGTCTTCGGCGACGAGTATGCGCAGGGTCTCCAACTTCTCACTCCTTCGGCAGTGGGAGTTGAACCAGCACCCGGGTACCGCCCTCTGGGACAGACTCGACGACGCAACTCCCGCCCAGCTCAGCCGCGCGCTCACGCATCGAGTAGAGACCCACGCCCGCGCTACGCTCTTCGAGGATACCGACGCCGTCGTCCACGATATCCAACGTCACATCCCCATTGAGGATGAGCTGCACGAAGCACTCCTTAGCTTGGGCGTGACGGACTACGTTCGTCAAGGCCTCCTGCGCGATGCGGTAGATGGCCACCTCCACAGCCGCCGGCAGGGGCGGCAGGTTCTCTGGGGCCTCCACCAGCACGCGCGGTTGCTCGCCTTCCGAGCCGTAGCGCTCGGCGAGTTGGTCCAGTGCCGCTGCAAGCCCCAGATCGCCGAGGGTCGGGGGTCTGAGATCGTAAACCAACCGCCTTATGTCGGCGATGGCAGCCCGTAGCTCCTCCCGCAACTCGACTACCAGGGCATCGGCGGCGGCCGGATCGCGCGAGATGAGATTACGTAGAACCCCCGTCTGAATATTCAACCCGGCCAGCTGCGCGCCCAAGCCATCATGCAGGTCTCGGCGCAGGCGGCGGCGTTCCTCTTCGCGGGTAGCAACCAGACGTTCCCGAGAGCGTTGGAGATCAGCCGTGAGACGCACGGCGTGGGCGGCGACTCCGGCCTGCCGGGCCAGACCTTCTAGAAGGCGCCTGTCGTCAGGACCGAACGTCTCGCCGGGACTGCGCGGGCCGAGCAGCAGCTCGCCGACCGGCTCGCTCTGGTATGTAAGCGCCAGGCGCAGCGGCTCGGCCACCGGCTTCCCGACAGATGCGGCGACCTTGGGGGCCCCGTTTCCCCTCAAAGCGATGGCGGCGTAAGGCAGCTTGAGCGCCTCCTTGACGGTCTCCACGATTGTGGGCAGCACGGCATCGGGCGCGAGCGTGGCCTCCAGGCGTTGCCCCAGCCGCGATACTACGGCGTAGGGATCGTCGCGTTCGCCGTACATCAGGCGGTTGACGCCGCGCTGCAGCCGGTCGCGCAGCGGTTGGAAGAGTACGGCCACAAGCCCGGTAGCCAGGAGCGAGATCGCGAGGTTGCCACCCGTGCGAAAGATCGCACCGAGGTAGCCGACGACGAGCACGTAGATCGCGACGACGGCGATCGTCAGAGCACCGTACACCAGGGTGCGGTTGATGATCGGGTCGATGTCCCAGAGCCGGTAGCGTAGGAGGGCTACCCCGATGGAGAGCGGCAGGGGCGTGAACAGCAGCGCCACCCACGTTCCTTCAAGAAGCCAGAAGCGCGAGTCCGACTCGTTGAATTGCGGGAACACGATGGTAAGAAAGCCCCCGATGACGATCGTGGAGACGCCGAGGGCGAAGCCGAAGAGGACCCACTTAGTCTGCTGGCGCTGCGTAGTGTTGGCGACTCGGCGGTAGCGGTAGATCTGCACCGCCAGCGTGCTGCCCCAAACCAGCAGCAACTCGGCGACGAAGAGCGGCGGCGTCCAGCTGTCGATCACGTCCCAGAAAACGGCCTGGACGACCCACAAAAGGACGATCACCCAACTCCAGCGCGGCACAAACCGCCCGTCAGGAAACGTCACGAGGAACAGGCCCAGCGCGGGGAAGAGCAGCGCCGATAGCACATCGAGCAGCGCCGACATCTCGGGGTAAGCCCAGGTCAGAGCATCGGCGAATACGGCCGAAGGCCCGATCGCACCGAAGGTGATGAGGAAGAGCGAGACGAAGAGCCCGTACCAATCTTCGGATTTGCGCCAGAAGATCAAGGCCCCGACGACGAAGAACACGAGCGACGCTCCGGCGTGGATGGTGAGCGTGTAGGCAGCATACGCGCCGATGGTGGCCCCCAACTGCTCCAGCGCCTGGAGCTTGGCCGGGTTCAACTGAGGAAAGTTGCACGTCGTCCCCGAAGGGTCAACGCAGATGGTGTTGAGTTGGTCCCAGTAGGCCGGGACGCTGGCGACGAAAAGGATGAGGACTACCAGTGCGACCGCGACCCACGCCACCCTCGCGACCGCGAGCCAGCGACCGCGCGGGCGCGCATCCTCCGAAGCCGAGAGCGTATTTTGGCTCATGTTCGTAATTTTCCCCTTACAGCACGTACGCCGGACGTTGGTTCGGTGTTTTTTTACGATGCATGGTCAGGAGTTTTCATCGGTCGACTGAGTATATGGCAGATCTACTTCTGAAGTACTGATTCCGCTGGCCGAGCTGTGGTTATCGGGTCTGCGTGCCGATGCACAATCTTCCAGGTGCCCTCTTCAGGTCGAAAGATCGTCGTAACCCGCAGATCGATCGGGGCGACATCCTCCCTTCCGCCAACCTTGGCCTTTGCCCGCTCTACCCACACGACATAGGCAAGCTCAGGAGTCACGTACTTCGCTACGTTCTCAAAGCCAGTGATCTCGCCATCACTGAGATGTGATGCAGCACGATCCAGGGTCTCATCAACCTGCTTCCACCCGCGCACGGGAGGGCCAAAGGGGTTAGTGAGGGTTACGTCTTCCTGATGAGAGAAGATCTGCTTCTCAGGCTCGGGGTTCCCTTTCATGAATTTACCCAGCGCTAGGTGACATTGCTCAACCACTTCGTCAAGATCATCTACCGCAGTCACTTAGATATCACCTCCATCGTTGCCTGACTTTCTGACATATGGTGTCCGGGATTTCTCATAGGGAGCTACGCCCGGGATAATTTTACTTAGAGGCTGCGCGGATAGGTGGGTAGCGAATATGTCAATAATCGATGAGGAGCCGATTTGATCGTTCGGAGAATCGGCAAACATGAAAAGTAATGAGCCTATGC
>JAWWQA010000386.1:0-3924 GCA_033854695.1 Rubrobacteraceae bacterium | reverse complement strand
GTTTCTCTGCATGGCCTGCACCAAGCCTCTTTAAGGATACACTGTAGCTTAATATTGGGTCTGATGAAACCCTTATTTAAGATTTGATCCCTATTAGGAAACTCTAAGAAGTCTCTTTGCCAAAGAGTTTGTGCAAGGGAGGATGGGTTGCCTCTTCTAGGATTGCTCGACCTCTTCGATTACGATCACGGCCGCGCCGCTGATTCTACCCTCGCGCAAAGCGTCCAGAGCTTCGTTAGCCTTTTCGAGCGGGAAGGAGACGACCTTGGTGCGAATCGGGATCTCGGGGGCTAGAGCAAGGAACTCTTCTCCGTCCCGGCGCGTCAAGTTCGCCACCGACCGCAAGACGCGCTCGCCCCACAGGATCTCGTAAGGAAACGAGGGGATGTCGCTCATGTGGATCCCGCCGCAGACCACCACTCCGCCTTTGGCGACGGCTCTGAGCGCGACCGGCACCAGCCCCCCGACCGGGGCGAAGATGATCGCCGCATCCAGCTCTTCAGGCGGTGCTTGCGAGGAGTTTCCGGCCCATACAGCTCCCATCTCCTTTGCAAATTGCTGGGCCTCCGCGTCGCCGTCTCTAGTGAACGCGAAGACCTGTTGGCCCTGGTGACGGGCGACCTGGGTCACGATGTGGGCGGCGCCTCCGAACCCGTACAGCCCTAGACGCTCCGCGTCTCCCGCCATGACCAGCGAACGGTACCCGATGAGCCCGGCGCACAGCAGCGGTGCGGCCTGCAGGTCCGCGTATCCATTGGGGATGGGGAAGCAGAAGCGGTGGTCGGCCACGGTATACTCGGCGTAACCGCCGTCGATCTGATACCCGGTAAACCGGGCGTTGTCGCACAGGTTTTCCCGGCCCGTGAGGCAGTAGCGACAGGTGTTGTCGGTAGAACCGAGCCAGGGGATGCCTACCCGATCCCCTGCCGCGAACCTGTCGACCCCTTCGCCAGTCTCCATCACCTCGCCTACGATTTGATGACCGGGGATCAGGGGGAGCTTGGGTTCTCTTAGCTCCCCGTCGACCACGTGCAGGTCGGTCCGGCAAACACCGCAGGCACGAACGCGGACAAGAACCTGCTCTACTCCCGGCGCCGGCACCTGAACGTCGGCGGCACGCAAGGGCCTGCCGGGAGAGTCCAAAACCATCGCACGCATCGCTTGAAAACCTCCTGCTCGTGTCGCGTGAGCTATTAAATCACGCCTGGTAGTAACCCTCACGATGATTGATACCTCTCACGGCGATCTGTAAGATTTGAGCAAGCGCAACGCGTGTGTTGTGCGCATGTGCCTGGCAAGAGGTCGGACCGATGGTTTGACCAGCTGCCATGATGAAAGCTCGAAAGGAGGGGTGCTATGAGGATGTTGTACATAGTCACCAAAGGGACGGACGATGCCACCCTGGCCTCGGTTCCGTTACACATCGCCGCCAACGGTTCTCTCGAGATCGGACAAGAGGTGGCCGTGGTACTGGCGGGGGATGGGACGGACCTGGTGATCGGGGACAACGCTCAGAGGCTAGAAGGTGTCGGAGTGCCTCCCATGCGTGAACTGGTGGGCAAGCTGAGGGAGCACGAGGTTCCGGTTTACGTCTGAAAGGGCTGCGCGGTCGCCCGTGGGGCGACAGAAGAGAGCCTAGCGGCCGTGGGCGGCACGTGGGCGGGGCCGCCCGACGTGGCGAGGCTGTGTGCGGAGGCCGACAAGGTGGTCACCTTCTAGCAGGAAAAAGACCGGTTATAATCGCGACCTGGCTTATTACGATCCCGGAAATGGAGAGGTGTGAGACGGAAGAAGCTTATAGGTCGTGGTGTAACCTCCATGCTCAGAGCGGCGGCTATAGCGTTTCTCGTGGTTATCGCCGCGCTCGCCGGCGGATGTGGAGGAGCAGAGGATAGTGGCTCCTCAGCAGATGGATCAGCGCAGCAAACCGGAGCAGGGCAACAGTCGGAATCCACCACGGCGGAACCCGCGGAGGAATCCGCGGCCTCTGTCGGAGAACCCGTCACAGTAGGAGACGTGGTGTGGACCGTGACCGATGTCCTGCAGTCGGACATACTCGTCTCGCGCCTCGGCACCAAGGAGGGGAACTTCGTTATCGTAGACGTTACTTTCCAGAACAACTCCAACCAGGACATCACGTTCGCCACCCCATTCGTGACCCTCCTAGACAGCCAAGGGCGCGAGGTTGAGGCTGACACCAGTGACAACTTTACACACGTCGCCGCGGAACAGAACATGTTCGCCGCTCATGTGCAGCCCGGCGTAACCAAAGACGGAAAGATTATCTTTGAGGTAGAGCCGGATTCCTCGGGGTTCAAGCTCAAGGTGGGGGAGGCCAGGTTCGCCTCGGACAAGGTTGCCTACATAGATCTGGGCTTGTAGTTCCTTCGCTGCGTCAGCTGTGCTTGTCTTTGTCGTTCCAGTTGGTGGTGTTGCTTGCGTCCACCCAGCCGGAACCCCGCGGCTCATGGGTCTCGTGCTTCAGATCCGCGGGGACGGGCGGGTTGTAGCTGTAGACGGTCTCGTACAAAAGACCGTCTTCGAGGACCTTCCCGTTGTTGTCGGTCACCTTCTTGTAGGTGGCCCACTTGATGCCCTTGTTGAGGTCCTCCTCGACTTTCTCGGAGTCCATGCTCACTACCTTGTCGCTGGGCTTCTCCCCGTAGATCTGGGCGATGAGGAAGCCGTCTTCGTTGACGAACTCCTGGACCTTGATGTATCCGTCGGTGTTGTTCTTGAACTTCATGTCCAGGGCGCCCCATCCGTTCTCCCCAAACCATACCGTCGCGTCGAGACCGGGCCGGATGTAGGGCAGCTCGGCGTAGTGCGGGTTGCGCTCTACGATATCAAGACCCGCGTAGTTGGCGGCCATAAACAAGGTCGAGGAGACCTGGCACAGCCCCCCTCCTATTTCGTAGTCCACGCCACCATTGGCGAAAACCTTCGCGGGCTTGTAATCCAGGGGCGCCAGCACGTCGAGGGCCGAGAACTCCTCTCCCGGCGCCAGGAGGGTGTTGTTGATGGCCTTGGAGGCTATCTTCAGGTTGGCTTGACGACCCTCATCAGGATCCCAGGCATAATCGGTGAAGTACTCTCCGAGAAGCGTCGTGGGGTTGTGCTCCTCGGCCGCCCCCTGTTCGGAGGCGGCGGACTGCTCTTGCGGCGCCTGACCCACTACCTGTTGGCCGACGCGAGCCATTCCAAAGATATCGCCCCCGTTAAGCAGGTTGTCAGCGACCATTACGACTACTAGTAGGACGCACGCGACGATAAACGTGACGCCTATGATGATCCTACGGCGGCGCTTGTGGCTTGCGTATGATCTGCGCTTCTTCTTACCATCGGCGGTCTTGCTGCGTCTCCCAGTCGGAGACTGTCCATCCTTCTTTTTGTAAATCTCTTTCATCCTATCCGCCCCTCCAGCAGAGCACCAGCTCTCTTGACCCACATCTTGGGGGTATTGCTAGCTAGCTGGCCATTATCCTGTAGATATTGGCAACTTTCAACGCCTTCAGCAATCTTAACAAATCTACAACGTAGATCCAGTCCTGTACAGGCCAGTTCGGCAAAATACTTGCTCTCCGGTGACTGGAGGATTGAACCGGCTCATGTAGCGGGTAGTAAGCTGTATACGTTCTGCCAATGTCGTGAGTTTGGAGGTCGTCTAGTAGTGTTGCTTGCGGATCGTCGCTTCGCGGTCCTGGCGTTCGTGCTCCTGGTGATGTTCTGGGGTTCGGCGTTCGGAGCTATAAAGATCAGTCTCGAGTACGCGTCGCCGGTCCTCTTCGCCGGGACCCGCACGCTCTTGTGCGGCGTGGTGATGACGCTCGCGGCACTCATATGGGGCGGAGAGGCGAACCTACGGCGAGACTGGCCGGTCTACCTGCTGCTTGCGGGGTTCAACGTAGTGCTGTTCATGGGCTT
>JAWWQA010000385.1:0-2802 GCA_033854695.1 Rubrobacteraceae bacterium | reverse complement strand
CTCGGTAGTGTCGGAGAGGCACACGACGCTACCGGCGATCCACAGGCAAGTGCTGATGTGGTTGCTAGAGGATCTGGTGCTGTGGTTCATCGAGACCGACCGGATAAAGACCTTCCGTCCGCGCAAGAATTAACGAAGTAGTACTAGAGGCGCAACCTACTGCGGAATTTAAGAGCGGGGGCCGGACAATATCTGGCGCAGCTCGTGCTCGTTGCGCAGCCAGTCAATAGGGTTCGCCGGAATATTGTGGGATTCTATGAAATGATCGAAAGCCTCGAGGGAAAGGAACTCTAAGCCTACCACCTGGTCCTCGGCGTCGAGGTCCAGGTGCACGCCATCGGCCAGGTCCACGGTCTCGTCCACATCGTTGGGGCGCAATTCGATGTAGAGGATGTCGTACTCGTCGTCCCACTCGATCCTCATGGCTCTCTCCTTCCTACTCCTGGGGTGCTCGACCGGCGCTTGACCGAGAGGACCAGCGCTTCGCCCGAGGTTCCTTCCGGCTCTACGTAGTAGACGTAGATAGTGTTGCCTTGGGCTGTAGCACCCTCTGCGGCAAGTTTACCCCAGCTCTCATAGATGCGATCGGGGTTCTGCAGCGTCCGCTCTACCTGCGCCCGGCTGATCTTGCGTCGGCGCATCCGCTTGCGTGCATGTTGATGGTATCTGATCTGCTCGTACTTCATCTTGGTGGGGATAGTCTCACAGAAAAGGCGGAGTGTAGAAGCCCCAGCTCTTTTCATGTCCTAGCCTTCAGAGTTTCCAAGGAATCGCAGAAGAAACTATCCACTCCCTACGCTCTCTACAGGCGCAGGCTCGTTAGCGAAATAGTTGGAATATGTACTGTACAAGGGAGTGACGTTTCGCTTATAGTTCTTTTATAGGGAGCCGGGAAAGACAACGAAATAGCTGCCGGACCAAACATGTACCAGATGTGTGGGGCCCGGCCCCTCTATGAGACCAGTATCTACGCCCTATTCGGCATTAACAACGTCAACTTTGCTTACCCTAAAGCGGATTATGCTGTGCCCGCGTCTGCTATAAACCTCAAGTGAAAGTTGATGCTCTAAAACCCTTCAAAAGGGCAATTCGCCCCTCTAGCTAGAGACGCAGATTCTCCTTTCTCCGACTAACCTTGCCCGTTTCTGCGAAAGAAGGGAATGCCAGAGTTATTGGCAACTCAACAGCTGAAAGGATCATCCCAACACTGCTTAAAAGCGGGGCAAGGGATTGACGAGGTCACTCTGGGACTACGGGCAAAGTTACCCTCCCGCCAAGAGGGGGTAAAACTGACTCAGAAAGAAACCTCTCCAGCTAAGGAGGAGTATAAAGTGGGCGAACAGAGAAACGTCGGAGCCTTTAGGAAGGTAGAAGAGAGGTATCGGGGGTACGATGTCGTAGACATCGATCACGATAAGATCGGGTCTGTGGATGCTACTTACGTAAACGAGACCAACCAACGGGAGTACATCGCGGTTAGTGGAGGGCTCTCGTCGCTGCTTCCTGGTACAGCAAACTCCCACCTCATTCCCATGGATGTCTGCACAGTGGACAACAACCGGAGAATCATCGAGGTCTCCCTGCAAAAGGACGTCGTCGAGAACTCTCCTTCCCTGAGCGGCAGCACTGAGCTTACACCCGAGTACGAAGAGCAGGTTCGCAGCTATTATCGATTATAGGATCCGTAGATCTTACTGTGGCTTCCTACAGACAAGCCAACCAGTGCCCGCCTGGAATAGGGAAATCTAGGTGTAGGATAGTCGGCGGGCGTCGGTTGCAATAACCAACATCGTACACGCTTCGCTTGGTGTTTTGGAGTAGATATGGGCCGGGGCGACGGTCTCTTTTAGCCGTTCGCTTTGGGTAACAGGAGTAGTTACAGCGCACCCCGAACCCTAGTGACGGGCCAAGAGCTAGGTATCCAACCCCGCGCTCCTTGTGGACCACGCGATGCGGACACGCGAACCCGTCCTTCTGTCAACAAAGGCTACACCCTTCGCCTGCCCAGCAAGCCCAAGTGTTTGGATAGATATGCAGGACCACAAGATGTAGGGTTGGCCGCCTCGGCCCCGACGACGAATTTATGCTGATTGCGAGCTGGAGCGTAATACTTATGCAGTATCTTGGATATGGGTTTCCGAGAATTTCTCTTAGCGGCAATATGGTGAATAGAGGCAACCTGCCCCTTAGCTCTAGGCGCAAGCACTTTAGCTACAGATTATACGCGGCCTACCGGTTTCTTCGCCTACTTTGCGTCGCTGTTAACGTTTCAGTTAGAGACTTGTTCGCAAACGCTTCTCGCATGATAGGGTAGCTTTTCTTCTGCCTCTCGTGGAAGCTCGGTGTCTCCCAGCCATTCCACTTGTAATGAATCGGCTCTAAAGAGACATTTTTCTCCTGCGCGTCTGAAACCTCCGAAGTGTCTATGAGGGCCGGATATACCCTTAATTCTTTGGTCTCGACAGGTGAGATCTCACCCGCTGAGTAGAGGTTATCCCACACCTTGTGGGCGCTCGGGTCTGTGAAGCCGAGTAACATCCAAGGGATGCGAATCTCGAGGACGTTGCCCTTGGAGTACCAGTCTGCGAGGTTGTTGAACTCTGTGCTCTCAGGATCGGTTACGCCAGACTTGAGAACGCCCACGTCGAACTCTTGGTAAGGGATCATGCGCTTGCTCTGCGGCAGGTACTGGGGACGGTTGAGCATAAGCTTCCACGGGAGGAAGTCGCCTGCCTGCACATCTGCAGCGTCCTCGGCCGGCGTGGGGATCATCTTAAGTCTTGAGCCGTAGAGCCAGGTGTG
>JAWWQA010000384.1:0-2721 GCA_033854695.1 Rubrobacteraceae bacterium | reverse complement strand
TGGGCGAGCATTACGCGATGAGCCTCTATCTCGGTCCCGAGGGGATCTACGGGTTTTGGTACTTTGAAGATATGGGACCCCTGGCTCCTCCCGAGGGTTTGCTCGAGATCCCTCAGCTCCAGGCATCATTCGAAAACCGTGATGGGTTGGACAAGAAAGACCGTGAGATCATCAAAGAGGTGGGACTCAAGTTTCGGGGGCGGCATGCCTGGCCGATGTTTCGCAGCTACCGCCCGGGCTTCGCTCCGTGGTTCGTGGAGACGAAAGAGGCACGTTTCCTTACGCATGCGCTAAATCAGTTGGTAGATGTGGCTCCACGCTTCAAAGACGATCCCTCGTTGCTGGAGCCTCCTGGCGACGAAAGCTACCTGGTACGCGTGTCGCGTCAAGAAGACGGTACGCTAGTTTGGGAAGATCGGCTGATGGATGTGCCGCCACCGGAGCCTTCACCCATTCCGATCGAGATAGATCCCCAGGTGCTCGAAGACCTCGAGCAGTTACCGCGGAGCCGGAACAGGCTCGAGATGGATTTTTTCATGTTTCCGGCGCCTGTCCAAGAAAAGAAAGCCCGGCCATACTTCCCGTACATGCTGTTGACGGTGGATGCTCAGAGCAGCATGGTCCTTGGTACCGAACTATTGAAACCCGATCCCTCTTTGGAAGCTATGTGGGGCTCGATACCTGCGAGCGTGGCACGCCAACTTGCCGCAGCCGGGATCGTGCCTGAAGAGATTTCGGTAGGCTCGGACTTGCTCTTTCAACTGCTACAGCCGCTGGCTGAATTGTTGCGTTTCGAACTTGAACAGTCAGAGTTTCTGCCGAACCTTCATCCGGTCAAGGAGCTTCTGTTCCAGACCGTTTACGAGTAAACCTCACCTCTGATCAGCTCTACCCAATAAGCTCCACACCCAGGAGATCACCAGGATCATCATAGATTGCCCCGAGGGCCCGGCATGCTCGCACCAGAGGAGTCAACCTGTTCAACGCGTTTGCACGGCCACGTAATTCTGATAGCATTCTTACCGGAAAGGGCGAAGTAAAGGAGGAGCATGTCGAGCCAACCTACCCAACAGACTGCCGTCGAGCAGGCGCAACGCACGCCTGTAGGCACGATCTACGTAGTTGACCCGCATCCGCTGAACTGGCTGTACATCACCTGGAACACGATGGAGGAGCCGGTCCGCACCGACGCCGAGGGGCACCTCGTCGGCGCGGCGATGGAGGAGTCTCAGTGGGTGGACGAGAAGACGCTTGAAGTGAAGATGCGCAAGGGCGTGCGCTTCCAGGACGGTGAGGAGTGCAACGCTCACTCCTTCAAGCGTGCCTTCGATGAGGTTCAGAGGTGGAAGGCGCCGCATCCGCCAGGAACGAGCCTCAACTTCCACCCGGACACCCGGCTGGAGATCCTGGATGATCACACCTTGAGGATGCACTTCCCCGAGCCGGATGGCCTGATCCTGGGCAAGTTCCGCGGCTTCCACATCCCCTCGACCCGCTTCTGGGAGGAAGAGGGCTTCGGCTACAGGAAGAGAGGCACCGGCGAAGGACACTGGTGAATAATAGACGCTCCGGGCCCGTGGGGCACCGGACCTTTCACCCTCGTCGAGGGCCACTCTTCGCTGGAGAACGAGATCGCACTCCAAAGCGCCGATCCGTTTGTCGCCATCTGGCTGGACACCGCTCAGGATCGCACGGACCGGATAGTGCTCGAGGCGAACACCGACCACTGGAATACCGAGCGCGGACCCAGGCTCGAAAAAGTGGTCTTTCGCAACGACATCTCGCCCGCCGAAGCCCTCGACCTGGTGTGTAATACCGAGGGCGAGGTCGACATCGTAACCGAGGTGTCGCCTGCCGATGCCGAAAAGGTCGAGAACTCCGAGCACGCCCAGCTGGTCACCACCGACGCTATGCGTATGCTGGCGGGCGTCATCAACCGCGACTCAGAGCCTTTCGGCGACGTGCGTGCCCGCAAGGCTCTAAACCTGGCCGTGGACCGCGACAAGCTGATCCGGGAGGGCTTCAAAGACTATGCCTACCCGCTCGCCGGGCTCATCCCGCACTACGCGGCGGGGTACTCGAGCGACCGGGAGCCGTACCCGCACGACCCGGACGAGGCCAAAAGGCTCCTCTCCGAGGCTGGTTACCCCGAAGGGCGAGCATTGGCGCTCGCCGCCCCTGCGGACCTCGAAGGTATAGCAAACCTGCTCGCCGAGGACTTCCGTTCCTCTCTCGACATCGAGGTGGATGTCATCCTCATCCCGGCCGAAGACCTGCTAGCCGCCCAGCACGTGCTGGTCGAGAAGGTGATGGATCTCCCCTTCGACGTGCTAGTGCACGCCTGGTTCGACCTGACCTCGGATGCGCCGGCCGCCTTCTTGCACAGCTGGTTCTACTACTCCATGGGGGCGTTCCGCGCGGGTCCACCCATACCGGAGTTCGAGGAGCTCATGGAACGCTACGTCGTGCAGACCGACCCGCAGAAGCTCAACGAGCTCGACGCCGAGATGGACCAGCTGGCTTACGAGGAGGCGCTCTCCATCTTCCTCTGTGCGCCGCAAGCCCTCTACGCCGTCAACCGGCACGTCAACTTCGTCGGGCACGCCACCACCTTCGAGGTAGCAGAGACCGAGGTTGGTGACGAGCACTGGTCGCGTGGGAACAGCGCTTAAAGTATAGATAGAGCAGCACGAAAGGGGAGTGATAGAGACCATAACGCTC
>JAWWQA010000383.1:0-4167 GCA_033854695.1 Rubrobacteraceae bacterium | reverse complement strand
CTCGCCAGACTGTGCGCGGTGGCAGCCCTCTCTGAGGACTGGGAGGAGGCTTACTCCCACGCCAAGAGGGCACATCAGAACAAGAGCTCCTTCCATCCGCTGGACAGTCTCTCCCTCCATTACGAGGTGGAAGCGCTGCTGTGGGGAGGGGACGAGCGACTCGCCCGAGAAGAGGTGTGCCGACTCGCTGAACGCGCCAAGACGAACGAGCGGGAACGGATAGCCTACCTGCGCTCGCTAGCGGTCCTGAGCGAGTGGGAAGGCGACACCAAAAGGGCGCTAGATCACCTGCACGAAGCACGGGCACTAGCCGAGAAGATCGGACTACCCAAGGAACTCTGGCAGATCCAGAGCAAGGTCGGCGAGCTCTACGAGCGGCGCGGGGAGGCCGAAGAAGCGCGGGAGGCGTACTCCAGGGCGGCGCAGACCCTGAGGAAGCTTGCGCAGAAGATCGGGGACGAAGAGCTCAGGGAGGGTTTCCTTTCGTCGCCTCAGGCACGCCGCGTGCTTGAGCGTAGCTAGGATGTTACAAAGAAGGCGCCATATAGGAGGAGTAGTGTCTCAAGCGACAGCTGAAGAAGACCATCGAGGAACAGCCGTAGAAGAGGCATTATCGCGAAAGTACCATCAGCCGAAGGGCGTCGAGCAATTCGGCATCGAGCCGATTCCGGAAGATCTTAAGACCGTCAAGTGGTATGACCTTTTTCTGATTGTGGTCAACTTCCTTCTCAATCCAGGGAATATCCTGGTCGGAACACTGGCCGTCACCGCGGGTCTTGCTTTCTGGGCTGGCGTGACAGCGGTGGTTCTGGGAATCATCATCGCCTTCGGAGCTTACTTGGTCATGGCTACGCTGGGCGTGGACTACGGCCTGCCCGGCCAAGTATCGACGAGAATGGCTTATGGTATTCGCGGAGCAAAATGGATCCCATCCGCGGTGCGGACGATTGCCTCGATCTACTGGTTCGCGTTCCAAACCCTTGCCGGTGCATTGGGGATTGTCGCCGTGTTGAACGCCTGGCTAGGGATCAAGTTCTCACTTATCACGGTTAGCCTGGTGTTTGCTATCCTGCAAGTGGTCGTCGCACTCGTTGGCTACGATACCCTAAAGAACCTCTCACGGGCGGCTTTCCCCGTGAAGATCGTAATATTGGTTTATTTGTGCTATCTGTTGATGACCAACGACGCGCCGAACTATGCACCCGGTGAGGTTTTCGCCTACACAGGTACGGCGGGGTGGAAATGGGCCGTGTTTTCCCTGTGGGTCGGCTCCGTAGCCGCCGCCTGGCTTACGATGATCACGGACGCTGCTGACTTTTGTCGGTATTCGAGCACCCGCACCGGCATGTGGGTGGGCACGATGAGTGCGGCTGTGGTAGGAACGACATTTTCGGCCTTCTTCGGTGCGTATGCGGCCGCCGCTACCCTTGGTACGGTAGCGAATCCTTTTGAAGTCGTAACTAGAGTAACCACCAGCGGTATTGCGCTCTTTCTCCTGCTGCTGGTAATCACGCTGGACAACTGGACGATCAACGTCTTGAACCTTTACACGGGGGGTCTCTCGCTAGCTAACATCTTCACGAGGTTGGGAAGATTCTGGACGACGTTGATCGTGAGCGTTGCCGGCGTTGCCCTGTCGATCATCCCAGGGATCGTTAACGGATTCACCGACTTTATGAGTGCCTTCGGCAGCGTCTTTGCGCCCATTGCCGGCGTACTTATTACGGACTATGTGTTCATCAAGCGAGGACGCATCGATGTGCTAGCTTTGTTTGATCGCAACGGTCCCTACTGGTACATAGGCGGGTTCAATCCTGTAGCGGTTGCCTGGACAGCGCTTGGCCTGGGAGTCTTTTGGCTCTTGCCCCAAACGGCAGTGCCCATCATTACGGCGGCCATCGTAACAGGTATCGGGTACTACGTAACGGTACGTGTCGTCGCCTCCAGGTCAGCCGCGGTGGACGCAGCAGCTCGGCCGGGTCGGCAATACGAAGACATCTCCGCAGCTGATGTGGACCTCCAGTTGGTGGAGCGGGGCACTCCGTAACGGTAGCATGGTTTGTCGCCTCCAGGTCAGCTGCAGTGGATGGTGCCCCAACTGACGAGAGACCCCGAATCGGGCTTTACACCTATAGTAAGCCTGCGTCAAAAAAGGTGTGCTAGGCATGGACGTCGAGGTTCCTGCAATGACGGGGGAATGGGGCAGGACACTCGTTAGCAACTGACCCTCCCACTGTACGTGGCTGAGAGGCTTGGGAAGGCGCTAGGTACGACCTATGTGCAGGCGTGTGGTCGCAGTGGCAGATGGTCCCAGTGAGCGCTTATGGCCTCGAGACTCCAAGGTCCGTGGTCGAGGTACGTGTTCATCCAAGCGGGACGAAGCGGCTGTTGAAGTGTCGCTGAAGGAGTGAAGAGATGCGCGTCATCGATTCGCATACACACGTCGACGAGTACGAGGCGTTTGGGTGGTTCGATCCACCTGAGGCAATTATTGAGCTGATGGACGAAGCGGATGTTGAAAAAGCGATTGCCATGAGTTACGCGGATGCGCCGGTCCTCAAAGCCGATGCGCTGCAGTATATCTACGACGCCTGTAAGAAATACCCGGATCGCCTGATCCCATACGCGCGCATCAACCCGCACGTCGACAACGCGGGGGCCTTGTTAGAAGAGGCAATCGTGGATCTGAAGATGAAAGGTTTGAAGATCCATCAGGAAAGCGTCACGGCAGCCGCTCACCACGACTCAATAATAAGGCTGGTAAAGAAAGCGGTCGAGTTTAATGCCCCGGTCCTTTTCCATTCGGGAGATGAAGCCCTTAGCCTGCCGCTGCAGTTCGCGAAGTTGGCGGAAGCCGCGCCTGAAGCGACGATAATCTTGGCTCATATGGGCGGTTACCACCATACTGAAGACGCTATCCGGGTTTACGAGAAGTATGACAACTTGCTGGTGGACACCTCTGCGTGTCCATATCCGGACAAGATTAGGGAAGCGGTCGAACGGCTAGGTGCGCGTCGCGTTTTGTTCGGGAGCGACGGCCCGGGCTGCAATCCCAAATTGGAGCTCCAAAAGATCAAACGCATCGGTCTTGCGGAAGATGAAGAGCGAATGGTCTTTCACGACAACATTATGTCCATTCTAGAACGGGTCAGGCACGACACTTCAGGGAGCGGATCGCTTTGATTGTCGAGGATTAACGATAGTCGATTCCTCAATTAACGGGTATCGGCTTAAGGCGGAAGAGCTGCTGGCTTCGATGGACTCCAACAATATTGACAAGAGCGTAATAGTGCCGGTTCAACCCAAGACGTAGCGCCTCGAGCCTCAGAACGAAGCCATTGCCGTTACTCAAGCGAGATATCCCAATCGATTTATCGGTTTTTGCCGCGTCGATCCTCGACAAGAAGAAGCGATTACCGAACTGCGGCGTTGCGTGCTGCAGTTCGGTTTGAAGCGCCTACTCCTTCACCCGATAGAGGAAGGGTATACGATCAACGAAGATTACGCCGTTCGCCTTATGAAAGAGGCCGGTTCCCTTGGCGTACCAGTTATCGTCGCGGCTGGCTACCCCTGGGTGGCCCACGCTCTGCAAATCCGTTCTGTCGCGGAGCAGGCCGAAGAGGCCACCATCATCCACGGGCTTCCGCGACTGTCACGTGTCTTCGCCCTTCTCCGAACGCTTCTTTTAATTGGGCTATGCCAGCTCATCGATATGACTCTCTAGCTCAAGAAGTGCAGTTCGGTACCACCACTTGGAGGGTCGGGATAGAAGCGGGCTAGCAAGCCAGGATCACTTGCTTCGTGACCCACCCCGTGCGCATCTACAATGCTGTAGCAGCCTAGCCCGAACCATGGTCCGATAAGATATACAAGTGGCTCCTGTTGTTTGGTTTCTGTTTAAGGGCTAGATGAATTGCTAACTCGTGGCGACGAGCATACCCTACCGACCTTTCACTGCTCAAATGGCCAAAGTCGAGATTAGAACCGGTTTCAAAAACCGCCGATCCCCTTTATGCTAGCGCACATGGAGATAAGACAGCTTCAAACCGGGCGCGGCAAGAGATTCTCCAAACAACCTCTCGACGGAGGTAGCTTCGCTCGCCAGAGTGGGACCGGAGAGGTACGGTTGTCTTACCTGCCCGGCCTTGACGGGCTGCGCGCGTTCGC
>JAWWQA010000382.1:0-6879 GCA_033854695.1 Rubrobacteraceae bacterium | reverse complement strand
CCTTCGCAGACGGGATCGTCTTCGTGCCCCTGGCTCCCCTGCGAGATGCCGCCCTGCTTTCCTCGGTCCTTGCCGAGACGCTTGGGGTTAAGGAGGTGGCAGGACAGGCGCTACAGGAGACCTTGACACGATATCTGCAAGACAGGCAGATGCTACTGGTTCTCGATAATTTCGAGCATCTCCTGACAGCTGCTCCCGTGGTTGGCGAACTTGTGGGGAGATGTCCGCAGCTAAGGGTGCTGGTGACGAGCCGGGCGCCACTCCGCATCGGCGGGGAGCGCCAGTTCCCTGTGCCTCCGCTACCCCTTCCCAACATAGTGTCCCAGTTACCGGCGGAGGGCCTGGAGCAGTCACCAGCGGTGGAGCTCTTCCGCCAGCGCGCTCAAGCTGTAACACCCACCTTTGAGCTAACCGCCACGAACGCGGCCACCGTGGCACGGATCTGCCGGAGGCTGGACGGGCTGCCGCTGGCGATCGAGTTGGCGGCGGCACGGGTCAAACTGTTTCCCCCCCAGGCGTTGCTTGCGAGGCTGGATCGCGGACTGCAGTTACTTACGGGGGGAGCACGCGACCTGCAGAGCGACAGCAGACGCTGCGCGACACTGTAGCCTGGAGCTACGATCTCCTCAATCCCGGTGAGCAGGCTTTATTTCGTCGCCTGGCCCACTTCGCCGGCGGCTGTACCCTGGAAGCGGTAGAGGATGTCTGTGGTTCCAAAGCAGACGAGCAGGTGGCGAGCAGCGTATTTGAGATATTAGCATCGCTAGTGGACAACAGCTTACTGGTATCGCGATCCGAATCCTCTAGGTGCCAAGAGGAGGACGAGGAACCACGCTTTATGATGCTTGAGACCATCCGGGAGTACGCCTTGGAACGCCTGGCATTGAGTGGTGAGGTGGAGGAGGTGCAACGGAAGCATGCACAATACTACCAAGTACTAGCGGAGGCTGCTCAGCCTAAAGCTTCTGGTCCGTGGGATGAGGTAGAGTGGTGGTGGGGGTTCACACGGTTGGAGAGAGAGCACAACAATCTACGAGCAGCGCTGAGCTGGGCTGTGCAAAATATGGAGGTGGAGACGGGAGCGCGGTTGGTGGTGGCGCTGTGGTGGTTCTGGATCGAGCGTGGCTACCTAAGCGATGGACGCCAGTGGATGGAAGCGGTCTTGGCACTGGAGGGAGTGGAAGGCCGAACCGGAGAAGCTCCGCAGGCGCTGCCTGCACGCACGAAAGCGTATCTGATCCACATAGCAGGTGTCCTGAGCATGGCGCAAGGGGACTACGATCACGCGGTGGCGCTGCATGAAGAGGGCATGAGCGTGTATCGGGAGCTGGGCCATAAAAAAGGTGTAAGTGCTTCGCTCCGCGAGCTTGGGTTTGTGGCCTACGAGCAAGGAGACTACGAATGCGCGGTGCGCCTGCACAAGCAGTCGCTTGCCCTGGCACGTGAGTTTGGTACTACGTTTGGCATCGCCTGGAGCATCCGCGCCCTGGCAGATGCGGTGCGCGGGCAGGGAGATTTCAGAGGCGCGAGAATGCTGCTGGAAGAGAGTCTGGCTTTGTCACGTAGCACGGAGAACGCGTGGGGCATCGTGCGCACGCTCGCCAGCCTTGGAAGCGTGGCGTGCGAAGCAGGCGAATATGCGCGGGCGTCGAGGTTGTATGAAGAGAGCCTGGAGCTGGGAGGACGGCGGATGGGCCTCAAACATACCATCTTGCTCTGCCTGGAGGGGCTGGCCCGAGTAGCGGTAGCGCAAGGGAGAATGGAACGGGTAGCGCGGCTTTGTGGGGCAGCCGCCGCGCTGCGCGAGGATAGAGGCTGGCCTCTCCCACCGGTCAAGCGCGCCGAGCAGGACCGTACAGAGGCTGCAGCCCGCGAGGCACTTGGGGAAGAGGCGTTTGCGGCGGCGTGGGTAAGGGGCCATGCGCTGCCTCTGGAGGAGGCCATCACAGATACACTAAGTAGTGGTGAATAAAGAGCAGTGTGCAGGCCTGCTACTCCTGCTGTTGCTGTAGGGACGAAGCACGCAAGACTCCGTTTCACAAGTGCCTGAGTAGAATCGTCACGCAGCCTAACTGTACGAACCCTAAGCAGTTCTCCGCTTGCCTCTCATAGCGTACCATCAGGCGTTGACAGTTCCCCAGCCAGGCGCAAACAGCTTCTCCAAGCAGCAGGGCGCTATCCACCAAGGCTGGAATCTAGACTCCGGTCTTCTGTTTTCACGGCCGTTGAGCCTGTGAGTTGCCGAGAAGACGAGTTATTTCGCGGTAATCCCCCTTGCGGAGGAACCTTTTGGCCTGTATCAAAAACGTTGGGTTTTGGAACAGTGTTCACAGTGTTCCACTGATGTATGTGTTGATGAGTTTTGAGACAGCTGTTCGGAGAATCTCCCTTGTGCGAAGAGCTCTGTCCCTTTTGCTTCCAGACGAACCTGAGAGGCAGCTCGCCCCATTGTGCTCACGCGCTTTGAGAGACTTCGCCACTGGCCCTTGACAGCTTCGTTATTTGCTGTCATTAATCGAAGTAGCTATGCAAGTACAAGCCGAGCACGACCGGCGAGGCACCCCTACGCAAGAAGGCGGAGCGCCGGAGACACTTCGCGTCCGGCTGCTGGGCAGCTTCTCTGTCTCGGTGGGGTTAAGAAACATCAAGGGGAGTCAGTGGAGCCTTAAGAAGGGGGCGAGCCTCGTCAAGCTGCTGGCCCTAGCGCCGGGCCATCGCCTCCACAGGGAGCAAGTGATGGACCTGCTTTGGCCGAACCTAGATCCAAAAGCGGCCGCAAACAACCTGCGCTACGCACTCCACCATGTCCGCAGAATCCTAAAAGCTGCTTCTTCTACCGCCGCTTCTGGGTACTTGCGCCTCGAAGGCGATCTGGTTGCGCTGTGCCCGGAAAGGCCGCTGTGGGTGGACGTCGAGGCCTTTGAGGACGCTGTATCTACTGCAAGACGAGTCCGGGAACCTTCGGCTTACCGGGCCGCGCTAGATCTATATGCAGGAGAACTATTGCCAGGAGATCTCTACGAGGCATGGGCAGAAAACCCCCGCGAGGAGCTACGGAAGACTTACCTTGCGCTACTCATCGAACTCGCCGGACTCTACGAGGAACGCGAAGAGTTCGGGTCGGCCATCGAAGCACTAACGCGGGTGATAGCGAGCGAGTCTGCCCATGAAGAAGCGCATGTAGGACTCATGCGCCTATACGCTCTCTTAGGACGGCGCTTGGAGGCTCTGGGCCAGTACGAGCAGCTTAAGGAGGTCCTCTCTAGGAAGCTTGGTGCGAAACCTGCCGCGGGCAGCCGACGCCTCTACGAAAAGATCGTGATGGGGCAGTTCCGGCACGTCTGTCCATCGCAAGAAGAGCACCCGCTCGAGAAGCTTCAGGTCAACCACCCACACAACCTGTCCGAAGCCCTAACCAGCTTCGTCGGACGGGGGACGGAGCTAGTGAAGGTCAGACGAGCTTTAGCCATGAGCAAGCTCTTAACCCTTACCGGTGCTGGTGGCTGTGGCAAGACGAGGCTCGCGCTGGAGGTGACTAGAGCCCTCCTTGGAGTGTATCCGGACGGGGTGTGGTTGGTGGAGTTGGCGGGGCTCTCAGAGCCAGAGCTGGTGCCTCAGCAGGTAGCCGATGCGCTGGGAGTTCAAGAGCAGCCGAACCGCCCGCTTCTTTCGACGCTCTTAGAAGACTTACAAGCCAAGAAATTGCTCATTGTGCTAGACAACTGCGAGCACTTGGTCGGTGCCTGTGCTCAGCTGGTGGAGACGTTCCTTAGTTCCTGTCCTGACCTACGAGTTCTAGCCACAAGTAGGGAAGCACTAGGTGTTTCAGGCGAAGTAACCTGGCAAGTGCCGTCGCTATCGCTACCTGAGAATGAGCACCTAACAGATGTGAAACAATTGAGACACTACGAATCGGTGCAGCTGTTTATAGATCGAGCCTGCTACCGCGATCCCGCCTTCATGCTGAGCCCACAGAACGCGCCGGCCGTGGTGAAGATATGCAAACAGCTTGATGGCATCCCGCTAGCCATAGAGCTTGCCGCTGCGCGAGTGGGGGCGCTGAGCGTGGAGCAGATGGCTTTAAGGCTTGCAGAGTCCCTAAAGCTCTTGAGCGCAGGCAGACGGACGGCGTCGCGAAGACACAGGACGCTTAAAGGGACGCTTGATTGGAGCTACGGGTTGCTTAGCGAGCCAGAGCGCAAGACGTTCTGGAGGCTCTCGGCATTTGCGGGTGGTTGGACACTAGAGGCGGCCGAGGCAGTGGGAGCGGGAAGTGGCATAGACAAAGAAGACGTACTAGACCTCTTGTTGCGGCTGGTGGACAAGTCGATGGTCCTAGCGGAGGCGACCGTTGATGGGGAAGTACGCTATAGGCTGCTAGAGCCTGTGCGCCAGTATGGGCGAGAATGCCTTGAGGAAAGCGGAGAGGCCGATGCTGTCCTCAATCAGCACGCCACCTTCTTCCTCGCCTTAGCGCAAAAGGCTGAGCCAGAACTGAGGAAAGCCCAACAGGACGCGTGGGCGGAACAACTTAAGAGGGAGTACGAGAATGTACGAGCGGCACTTTCATGGGTGATCGGAAACGGGCAGACTGAGCTAGGGTTGCAGCTTGCTAAGGCTTTAGGGCCCTTCTGGTACCTACAGGGGCTTCTGCGTGAGGGGCAGCGGTGGTTAAAAGAGGCGCTGGCAAACAAGGATGCAGTACCGGTGTCTGTTAGAGCCAAGGGACTTAGCACCTCCGCATTCATAGCATTTCACCAGGGGGACTATCAAAGAGCGATAGCGCTGTGTAAGGAGGTGCTGGCGCTACCTCGGGAGATGGTAGACACGGCGGACATTGCAGCGATGCTCACCAACCTAGGGTTAACGGCACTAGCCAAGAGCGATTACGAGCGAAGCGCCGCGCTGATTGAAGAAGCCGCAGCGCTGTGGCGTCGGATAGGAGATAGGGTGGGAATCGTTCGCACCCTTTACTGTCTCGGGCTTGTCGCAGCGTTCCGAGGTGACCATGCGAAGGCCAGGGCGCTACACGAGGAGGGCCTACCGCTGGCCTTGGAAGTTGGGGATAAGGTTGGAATCGCTTGGTCGTTGGCTCAGGGAGCACTCGCTGCCTTGAGTCGGGGCGATTATGAGCAGGCAAAAGCACTGTGCACAGAAGGGATAGAGCTGACACGGCAGACAGGCTACAGTCACTCAACCCTCTGGATGCTACGCATCCTGGCAGCGTTGGCCAGTGCCCAGGGACAACCTGTTCGCTCGGCCCGGCTGTGGGGAATGGCCGAGACGCTGGGCGAATCCATAGGCGTTGCCGTCACCCCCATCGAACAACAATACTACCGCTCCTACATCGCAGCTGCTCGCATCCAGCTCGACGAGGCGGCATGGGAAGCGGCATGGGCAAAGGTGAAGGTCATGACACAAGAAGAGGCTATCGAATATGCCCTCTGTGGAAAGGAGCCGACCTTATCCGCAGACTCAGAGGAAGCGCCGGCGGGCGTATGGGAGCATCCTATCACCCGTCGCGAGCAGGAGATTGCGGTCCTCGTCACGCGAGGGCTTACCAACCCTCAGATCGCCAAAGAGCTTGTGATCTCTAGACGTACAGTGGACAAGCACGTCTGCAATATCCTCCACAAACTGGGGCTCCATTCCCGCTCCCAGATCGCCGCTTGGGTAACCAAGCAGCAGTTGGCTCTATTGGCTGAAAGCTAGTATTGCGCCCCTAAGCTCCCTTTAGCCAAGCCGTTTTAGGTGAGAGTGATCAAAAATAGGTCATTGTACGTATGCTCTTAAGCCCTCCAGCTAACAGCCAGCTAATGGCAACCTTCTATGCTGTTGTCATGAAGCCGATAAAAGTAAGCGACAGTAGTTTTGCAGAAAGGCGGCACTTCTTGTGGCAAAAGAGCGAACAAACACCTCAACAGAAGAGAACAAGGCCCTAACGCGTCGTGTGTTTGAGGAGATTTGGAACCAGGGGAACTTCGACCTCGCGGGCGAGCTGATCGACCCCAACTTCGTCGACCACGACTCGGCTATGCCAGAGGAGGTGAGCGGTATCGAAGGGTTCAAGGAGTTCGTCTCCATGTACAGGTCGGGCTTCTCCGACACCCACATCGAGGTTGAGGACCAGGTCGCCGAGGGGGACAAGGTGACGACTCGCTGGACGGCCACCGGCACCCACGACGGCGATTTGTGGGGCATCGCTCCCACCGGTAAGCGGGTCGAAATTACGGGGATGGAGATAGCCCGCATCTCCGGTGGGAAGATTGCGGAGATCTGGGACAACTACGACGTGATGGGATTGATGCAGCAGATAGGCGCCCTCCCATCCGGCGCCGTCCCATCCGAGGAGTAGCAACCCAGCGAGGGTTGCCGAAAAAAGGAGAAAGCGCATGAGACGCATTATTTTTGTTCTTGCGGCAGCGGCATTTTTGGCGGCAATGATGATGGCGACAGCTGCCCCGGCGTTTGCCGATCAGCAGAACAGTGTGGCTTTTGCACCCTGTCTAAATGGCGGGTTCCGTTTCAATGATTTCATTAATCAGGGCGAGTGCGTGAGTACCACCCTCCATGTCATCCATGGGTTCCATCACCTCCCAACGTAATAATAACCCAAGTTGCTCCTTACAAGCACTGAATGGCAAAGGCCAGCAGGAACCAGACGATCTTAAGCTCGAAGCCTCGCGGCGTTAGCGCATGGATCTTCTTCGAGAACAGGTTGGTTATCCCGCTGAAGACCGTCTCTATGTACTTACCAATCGGCTTACTCAAAAACTCCTCCCACGCCGCCATAGGGCGCTTGGAGTTCTTCCTGCGCTGCGCTTTTAAGTACAAGCCGACTTCTTTCAAGAGGTCTTCGTAATGATAGTCGGTGTAGGC
>JAWWQA010000381.1:0-3667 GCA_033854695.1 Rubrobacteraceae bacterium | reverse complement strand
CGCAGGGAATAAGCAGAGATATTGCTTCGTTGAACGTGAACCTGTGCTCTCGTGCACTGTCCATAGTGGCAAGCCACGTATTAAGGAGCGCAAAATCTGCAAACATGACTGTTCCTTCTTTGTCTGGCTCCTGGCCTGCTCCATAGCGGTGGATTTGTCCCGTCTTGGAGTTTTTGAAAATGGAAAGATAAAAGTTGATTGCTTCTTCAGCTCGACCAGCGACGTTGCCTGTGAACATAAGAGAGGGAATGATAAAGGGACGTTCTTCACCTTCTGGATTTGACAAAATAAGCTGCCATGAAAGCCCATATTTATCTTGTATCCAACCATAGCGTTCGCTAAACGGATATTGTTGAAGCGGCATGAGTGCTATGCCGCCTTGCGAGAGCTTATCCCATATCGTATCGAGGTTTTTTCTTGCGTCCTTATCTCTCGATGGGTCGAAATTCACAATGAAGGACACGGAAGGGTTGAATGTGAACAGTGGCCCAGCGTTTATGGCCATGAAAGGATGGCCAGAAAGGTCAAAAGATATGATGTCGGTATCACCTGTCGGTGTTGGAACACCATGGATAGTTGCTGCATGCGTCATCCTGGAATTTGGGAAAATGGAAGTATAAAACTCCACTGCTTCCTTTGCTTCCCTATCGAACCATAAATGTGGGATAATTTGTTGTCGCACAGCTATATCCTCCAGACTACCTCTCCTTATACTTTCCATAATGATTATTATATGTAACCTCTTACAAGAACCAACACCTATTTTGGCAGTAAACGCCTTAATCTAGGCAGCTAATAAATAGAATTGTTATTATATCAAAATTTACAATATAGGACAACAGTGCCTCCTTAGATTTAGTCTATAGCCTGTCTCAAAAACGACCGTTTTCGGAACAGGTAGTCGTAGAAGCTCCCCTCTGCGCATTCAGGTAGAGAGGCAATCCGCCCCTGGCGTCCTGGTGCTAGGCTGTAGAATGTGTGCCGGAGATAGTAGGTCTTTGGCGCAGGAGGAGGCTTCACGTGGCAATATTGTTAAGGTGGATCATAAGGTTGCTCATAATCAAGATCTTGCTTCGTCGGGTGATACCTTTCATCTGGCGTAAGTATCTGGAGCGCCGCGGGCGGTAGATAAAAGGGTTCACGCTTCTCGCCTCAGAGGCAGCCCGCTCCATAGAGGTGCAAGCTTCTTTTCCATGTGTATCAAAAACGTTCGTTTTTGTTACACGGTAAATAGCCGTCGATGCATGGCGGGTTGTCTCTATTAACCATCTGCCGAGAAGGGGTCTTCCCAGAAACTTAGTTGCTACTTCCAAAGATTCTCGGGAGTAGGCCACTCATTTAGGGATCTCCGCCCGTGCCGCCTTCAGTGCTCTCGTCCACCACAGAAGCTGCTCGAGGAGAGCGTTGGCACGAGCATCATAGGCCTCATCCTTAATCCCACCGCTCTCATCAAACAGTCGCCGGGCAAAGGGAATCACGATTCCCGCACGAATAGGAGCCATCTGAAGCTCGACAACCACCTGCCGTAGTTGCTGGACCGCCCGGCTGCCTCCAGCTCCCCCGCCATAGCTGACGAAGCCGACTGGCTTGTTGTTCCATTCATGGTAGATGTGATCGAGAGCATTTTTCAGCACGGCTGGATAGCCGAAGTTGTACTCGGGCGTAACAAAGACATAGCCATCTCCCTGAGCCATCTTAGCTGCCCAGGCTCGTGCCTCAGTTGCATAGTGACCAGTGATAGGCGATTTTGGCTCGTTGAAGAACGGGAGCGGCCACTCGCGCAGGTCGCTCAGCTCTGCGATAAGATCTTCGCGCTTGGCGGCGAGTCCGTAGAACCAGTTCGCGACCCTGTCTCCGAACCGGCCCTCTCTAGTGCTGCCGAGGATGATTTGGATCCTGATCCCGTCTGGAGCCGGTAGGTTGTTGAGTGTGTTCATGCGTGCAGTTTACAGGTTTTGCAAATACATCCTAACCCGAAGAGGAGCGTAGCTTTCTCGAACTACCATGCGCCTTTTGCAGCAACTCTGGGCGTTACGAATAGTGCTCGTTAGGAGTACCGAAAACGACCGTTTTCGGAACAGTGCCTGAAGAAGCTTGCCCCAAGAGGTAGGTTGCCGAAACAACTAATTCTTGGAAACTTCCACCCCAAATAAAAGAGTCTGGGACTCTTTTTCAGCTGTCTTAGATGTACTTAAGTTCCTGTGGCTAGATAATATGGGTACATGATGCTAGAAGGATCGCTGCTATCTGGGAGGCCTGCAGCGTGTCCTAGCTCATGATCTATCGCATGCTGGATATCATTCGGCCCCGCGCCGTACCTCTGAAGGGCACACTCGTTGAGCAGGATATATCCCTCTACAGAGGTCCCATCGTAATAAGGGATGTACGCAGCAGCTAGGTCGTAGCTAGCATCACTGGGACCCTCAAAGGAGTTATCTGGAAGGCAGACCCTGTAAATTGGCACATAGCCGTCACTGTCCGCCATACTCGGATCAATTGCGTCTTGCGCCTCAGCGTGATTTGGAGCTGCTACCGTCATAGCTACCACTGTTAGAAGGGCCACCGCCAAGAGTTTAGCCGCCCTGCTTGCCGTCTCGGCTGTCTGTACCAATAGCAGGGATGTCATGGTTTTCATCAGATTCTAGTCCGTCCTTTTCTTCTAAGATATCTGAAACCGGACTATAGAGGATAGTCAGTAGTGCCTACATCCGTCGGATAGAGTATTTTTCGTAGGTCAGGTAGCAACATTCCCACAGAGCTTACGCCATAAGGGCGAGATACGGCTAGGTACCAAAACCCAGCGTTTTCGGAACACTCTATCTCTATTCGTCCAATTGCTTGGAATAAGGTCTTCTGGGAAGTTTGCTGATGTGAAGGAGTGCGTCACAGGGATACTCAGTCTGCCAAATGTTGGTTGGGACACAGACCCAGAGGAGGCCAGGATGGGCTTGAGCAGGTACAAGGTGGCTGCGGGACTCGCGGTTTCGGATATGGACAGAGCCAGAGAGTTTTACGAAGGGAAGCTTGGCCTCTCAGTGGGTATCGACTCAGGCGACAATGTGCAGTACCGGTGTGGGGAGGGGAGCGTGATGCACGTCTACCTCTCGCCGAAGCATGCCGGCAAGTCGACAGCGACCCTGGCCGGCTGGGGCGTCGACGACGTCGAGGAGGTTGTAGACGAGCTCACCTCGAAGGGCGTCGCCTTCGAGCGCTACGAGGAAGGGCCGATCATCACGGATGAGAAGGGCATCGCCACCTTCGACGGTGGGGCCAAGGTCGCTTACTTCAAGGATCCGGACGGAAACACCCTCTCGATCGCTCAAGCGCCGCGTTCCTGACTGCGGCCAGATGTCGTCCCGAGTTTGCGAAATTGTCTATTCAATCAACGTGGGGGAAAATTCACATTAGGCAACCCATCCACATAACGGTGTATCAAAAACGTTCGTTTTCGGAACATGCTTCTCATCTGATCCTGCACCTACAAGTTGGCTTTTATATGCCGTATTCGCTGAGTGATACGGCATCCGGTTATATACTGGCGCCGCGCTTGAGGCGCTGCTACTAGTGCGGCGCTTATGCACTATCCGCTGGGGTTCAAAACAGTAAGTGATCAAGCGGATGCCGTATGAGGTGTATCAAAAACTTTCGTTACTATTACTACTAAGTT
>JAWWQA010000380.1:0-2963 GCA_033854695.1 Rubrobacteraceae bacterium | reverse complement strand
CTGCAACGAGTGCAAAGCGGACCACACGGCCCTCGTCCGAGAAGAGCTGGCTGCTACCGAGCAGTTGGAAGACGAAGCCCTTCGCCCCTGGCGCTACGCCGGGGCTCACGAAGACGCCAGCATTCCTTTCTGAAATAGCTTAGTCGAACAGACCTGGCGACAACGGAAGCAAGTCGCGGCGGGCAAGAAAGAAAGGACCTTATGGTAGACCTGGCAGGTGGCGGAGTGATGGCCTACAGCGAGCTAAACGAACCCACGCACGTCCCCACAACCAGCCTCGTCGTAACCAGGCATTGGCTTTCCCAGTACGCTGAAGATCATCGCCACCTCCCGTGGCTGGAAGATTACCTGACATGGCTCGAAGGCAAAGAGGCGGATCGCGAGTACTACGCGTGGTTGGAGCAGGTAGCCCCCTGGTGGGACCTCGAAACGTAGCCCGAGTTTTCTAGAGGCACATGGTCCACTCGAGTCGAAAAAGCCGCCCGTCTGCTTCCTGGCGGGTCCACCGTGCCCGAGCGACCACATGGTCTCGTAACACTTGAAGGAGCCCCCGACAACTCTGCAGAAGAGCTGAGCATTTCCGAGTACAAACCTCGCGAGTGGGCACCAGCGAACCCCTCGACCGGAGACCCGCGTGAGAACCGAGAAGGAGGTTAGCAGGTGACGAAAGCTATCGAAAAAGATAGTGTACATAGCGTAGCGCGCCGTATGGTCGAGCTTTCCGCGAGGCACCCGGTGCTCCTGCGTTACGTGGTAGCTCGTCACGGGAAAGACGGAGGCCCGAGGTTATTTCACATCCTGTTAGGATTCGGCGAAGAGACGCTGCCGGTCTTCTCTTCCTGGGAGGCTGCCCAGAACTTTGCTCTTGCTAACGCCCTCGGGCAGGAGTGGCACGTAAGGGAATCCTCTGCCGGTGAGTTGGTCTCTCTGCTCTTCGGGCCTTGCGCAGGTATTGAATGGGTGCTGCTCGACCCCCTCGCGAGGCGCATCTCGGCAGGCGACGCCGCGGCAGACCTCATGAGTCGAGAGCGTTTCGTGGACTATATATTGGTGTAACTAGGCTCAAGCTGGAGCTTCGGGGGGAGCTTCGCTCCCTCCTTGATCCTGACCGGGCAGCTCTACCATATCCCCTACCATTACTCCCTGTTCTTCGAAGAAGCCCTGGTTGACCTCCAGTGCATACTGCGCTGGCTCGGCTGAAGGGTGGGGGGTCTCGTCCAAGGGCTGCATGTCCTGGATATCGACGATGCGACCTTCTGCATCGATATAGGCTATGGAGAGCGGTATCAGGGTGTCCTTCATCCAAAACGAGAGTATCTGCTCCTGGTCGAAGATGAAGAGCATGCCAGTATCCGCAGACAGAGTGGGCCGTCCCATAAGCCCCGTTAGCCTTTCGTCGGATGTGTCGGCGATCTCCACTTGCACGGGCACCCTCTCGCCGTTGGAGTTGATAATCGTCAGGATGGGCCGCTGTGAGGTTGCAGTCTGGGGGGGTTCAGTCCCGGTGGCCGCTGGGATCACGCCCGAAGATTCCCCGCTTTGAGCTAACGCCTGAGCCGCCACAAGTAGCAGCGCTACCAGCGCCAACGTTAACACTATTAGCCGTCTCTTCATTCTCCCCCTTGCTGAAGTTCTCCACTTGTGTACGGCACAACAGCGGGCAATAATAACCCAGCCAAAGAGCCTGCGCCAAGGGAAGCGTGGTTATCCTACACACAACGGCTAATAACGTGGCTTAATCCGCTGCAGATTTCGTCTACATGGTCACCTTTGTCATCTGACTCTTCACCGCCCGATTTTGTTAGGTCGGGACTCGTTTAGATGTTTCTCAGGGGATCTAAGAAGTTTTCATGCAAGACTTGGGCATAGTCGGCCCTAGTAGACCACTTCCCCGAGAGTCCCTCAGTAGTCTTTATGGTGCCAGCCCACGGTAGGCTCGTCACGACGTAGTACCGAGGGTGTACAGGTTCACCATTCGGCCCCAAAACAGGGGCTGCACCGCAATAGGCCGCAAGATGATTGGCGTGTGCCCTGATACCCTCGCTCCAAGAATCGAACCACTCGAAGTCTTCGGGTAGATCAGCGTCACTTGGATTGCTAACCTTGATGCCAGCTACGTTGTGGTGTTCGGGTGTGACTATACCTTGGAAAGATCCCCACCCAGTTTCAAACATCTCTTGAGCGAGCATGAGATCCGGTCTAATACCTACCGCTTCGCCCCACATCCACACCAGGTCAACCCAACCGTAGGTCAGGTCGTTGGCATCATTCGCGGAGAGCCAGCGCAACGCTTGCTCCTTGGTAGCGATAGCTGGCCCTTGGATAGAATTAGGCGCCGCGGTGGGATCGGTAGGCTCCTGTGCCCAAGCAGCCATCCCAGGTATGGAGAACAGAGCACCATATGCACAGGCCGCGCCAACTAGTTTGAACACTTGTCGTCGTGAGATCGTGTGGTTGCCCAGCCTGTTGAGCGGCTCGTCTAAGAAGCGCCCCTTGTTCATAGCGCAACCACCAAAAGAAACAAGGCTATACGCCTCAATGTGCCCCCCCTCTTTTTGCAGCAATCCTGTGGGACTGCCTATCTGTAATTCATATCTGAAATTCGAGGAGCTTGCAAGTCTTGTCGAAGAAATTCGTCGGGTCAGGGCTACTCACTCTTCGTTGCTCCGGTAGGGAGCGAGGCATGCTCACTCGCCAAGCAGGGTTGGTGGAACACACACCGTCCTCGGGCACACCTTGTGCCATGACCTCGGCTCCTTCTACTTGGGTTAGACGATCAGGTCACCATACCCTCCAGTATTGCCCCGATTGGCATCAAGGTCATTTCCACCGGGCTTCATCCGAAAACAGTTCGAACGTGAACCTTTACATGGTGAGCCTCTCGATTTTATTGTTAGAGCATATGCGGTAAGGTGTAAAAGTTGCCCGGAGCCCGTCCGGAGTTTGGAGGGAAAAGGGGAAAG
>JAWWQA010000379.1:0-4559 GCA_033854695.1 Rubrobacteraceae bacterium | reverse complement strand
GATCTTGGAGATGGAACTGCCCGAAGATTGGACCAGTTGTACGGCTTCTGCTTTGAACTGAGGTGGATATTGCGGTTTTGCCCTTGGCACCCAAAACTCCTTTCTGTGGACTTGATGTCCTCACAATGTTCGGGTGTCCGTGGTGCCGGGTCAATTCCAGTGGGAGACATCCCGTAAAGCTATAGATGTGGATCTGGATCATCCAGTACTCTTGCTCGTGGCCGTAAGCGTGCATCGCTGCTTGGCATGTTCTCGCTACTTCCGTCTCCAACCGCCGTTACTGCGTAGAAACGCCGTCTACACCACACCGTGTGGTGAACAAGGCGATCTTCTACTCTGTCTACAAGGACGGGATGGCCTTCCGGTGTGTAGCGAGGAGGCTTGCCAGGGATTTCTGGGTCAAACCGAGCGAGGCGATGATCCGCAGGAGGTGGTGCACAGACTATGCCGACGGGCTGGACTTCGAAGGAGGAGACTACCAAAAGTGGGTGGTCGAGGAGTTTTCAGGCGTGCTGTGTGTGGACGAGGTCTACCAGGGCCAACTGGCGCTGCTTTTAGCAGTCGATCCTTCGGTTGCGGGTAGCGACCGCTTAGTAGGCTACGAGCTGATCCACGGACAGCTCCAACGCAAAGACGTAGAAAGATTCCTTTCACGGTTGAAGCAAGAAGCAGGCATCGAACCCGAAGAAGTTGTCACTGATGGCTCGCCTCTGTATCCGGGAACGCTCAAAGAGGGCTCTGGCCGGAAGCTCTGCCCATCAGCTGTGCCTCTTCCATGAGAGTAAGCTTGTAATCGGCAAGATCTATAAGGCGATAGCTGCCTTGCGCAAGAAGAGCTTGCCTAAAGCACCTCCCGTAACTCAGACGAGGAGCCTTAAAGGGGTACCACCAAAGTGTCCGCTGCCAGAGAAACTGGCTCTGCACACCGTGCAGCCATCGCAAGGGTTTTGGCCCTGCACAACCAAGGAGTCTCAAGCCGGGCCATCAGCCGCCAGACCGGCCACTCTCCCAACACGATCAAGAGATGGCTTCGCGGAGAGATCCCAAAGGATATAGCCCAAGGGCAGCTTCCCACCCAATGGCTACCGGCACAGACCCCAAGCGAGGACGCATCTGAGGATCAGAGCCCCATTTCTAAGCTTCCTACCATGCCGGAGGTGCCTGCCCCTTGGAGCAGCTGGGAGCAAGTGCGCGAGGTTGGCAATCTCCTTTGGGAAAGTCGCTACATCATGCTGCGCCGCCCTGATCACCTCGCACAGAAAGATCAACAAAAGCTCAAGCTACTGTTCGAGAGCCCGGTAGTCGGAGAGCCGGTTAGGCTGATGCGCAGCTTCCTTGAGGAGTGGTATGCGCTCTTTCTCTACGACAAGCAGCGCATCAGGCGCACCCTCGAAGAAGCAAGAGAACGCTACAACCTTCTGATGAGCGATCCGCGCTACCAAACCTTAACCCCTGGCCCGCCTGCAGGCGAGGTTCGGTGAGGAACAATTCCTGAAGATCTCCGAGTTCCTACGCCACTCAAAGTGGGAATCAACCAACAACGCAGCAGAGCGTTCGGCGAGAGCTTTCAGGCACTTGTGCAGGCTCCCCACTACAACTTAAGGAAAGCGCCCTGTATAGAGAGGGCCATTAGAGCAAGGGGGTGGTTGTTCAGGGAACAGAGCGATTCGAAGGAGGGAGCGCAGCCCGGGCGCTGCGCTCGCGGTCGCAAGGCGAGGCAGACATCGGAGATGCCTACAGCAGCCTGAAGCGAGAAGCAGTATCGAGCTCACATGGCCTGCGCCAGAGGGCTTCATCTCTTCAACGTCTATTACGCAGTGTCCGCAACGCCAGAAGATTGAGCCACCCTCGGCCCTAGAGTTCCGGTAGCGTTCCGGGCGATGACCCCGGACTTTACTATAGGAAACATGCTGAATTGATCGTAGTAGCTACGTGGGTATCCAATCACCGTAGCGTCGTCAGCAACCTCTACTGAGATGTTGTTCTTGCCAGGGAAATTGTCCTCGGAGACCACACTACCACCCACTATCTGCTAGAAAAACATAGGCTGTTTTCCAGGCTTTTGATCCTGGTGGCCCTCTCGACACTTCTGAGTTTCCTGGAATGGTAAGAAAAATATATAATGTTTAGTGAGCGTTTATAGTGCTACACTATTGGTGGCAGCGCTAAACCGTAGGAGGCATGGAGGGGGAGGAGAGAATGTCTCTCACGAAGCGACATAAGACGATGGAAGCGGGAACCCAGAGTAACCTCTCGCAGCAAATCAGCAGCGAGAGCAGTCTAAGCCTTACGCGAACAGCAGCCCGCGAACAGATAACGTGGTCAGGCCGCGGAGGGTCAGGGTTAATGGCGCGAGGAATTAAGAAAAGATACGTTCTTTACCAAACACCTCGTCAGCTGCGAAGAGTGCTGGTGCTGATCGCCGTGGTGACATGCCTGATGTTGTTACTCTCAGCGTATGATGGTGAGGCATTCGCTCAAGGAGCCGGCGCGCAAGATCTGGTAAAAAAAGATGTGTCTGGTGTCAACGCCTACTGGTCCCAATGGTTCCAAAAACATGGGTACCCCTACACGCCCGCTGACCTTGCGTTCGTCTCTAACAAGCCTGTCGATAGCGGGTGTGGCCCTGTCTACACGATGGACGGGCCACTCTACTGTCTAATGGACCAGACCTTTTACTACCCATTTCACTGGCTAGATAATGGAAGACCGTTGGCAAGTTATGGCAATCCCGCCATAGCATGGGCGGTAGCCCATGAGCTGGGCCATAACGCCCAGTATCAAATGGACAAATTAGGCATCCAAAGGATGGACGCTATGCCCCTACAGCTGGTGGAGCTACAAGCTGACTGCTTTGCTGGCGTAGCGGCTAAACACATCGGCATGGAGCCTTCGGGTATGAAGGCTGTTACAGCCGCTGCGGCGGACTCTGGCGGCACTGACCACGGCACCTCTGAGCAAAGGATGGCTTCCTTTGCGCTAGGCTACGATAGTGGTGATCCCGCTCAATGCCTTGCGCTAGAAGCCGGCGGCGGTGTTGGCGGCTCCCCGAATGGCACTACCCGTTACCCCATAACCAGCGATGGACCCGTCGGTAACAGCATAACCGGTGCGGTACCACAACCGGCGGTAGTGATACTGGTAGCTCCACGCCTAACCTAACCCAAGAAGCCCGAGCAAAGCCCAAAAGACGCCCGAGCAGAAGAGTGCGCTCAGGATTTCTTCTTGATATCGCGAAAGCTAAGGGTAGAAGAGCAGAAAGAAAGCCGGGGCAGCAGGAACCTGTCTTCTGTATAGTACAAGATTATGCGGCAGATCCTGCATGGCTATTACCCTGTCATCAACAACCGCTACCGCGTCATCGAACCGTTAGGCAGCGGGGGGATGGCTATCGTATACCGGGCGCGGGATAAGCTCCTTGATAGGGATGTAGCTCTCAAAGTACTTCGCCACCACTTCGCGGACGATGAGGAGTTCGTAGAGCGCTTCAAGAGAGAAGCAAGGATTGCCGCTGCCCTCTCTCACCCGAACATTGCCTCGGTGCACGACCTGGGAAAGACGCAGAACGGCAGCTACTACATGGCGATGGAGTACGTGCCCGGAGGGACGCTCAGGGATCGCATTCGAAAGGGTTCCCTATCCCCAATAGAGGCTGCGGCGATAGCGATTCAGGTAGCTAAGGCTCTAAAAACTGCTCACGCACTTGGGACGATACATCGGGACATAAAGCCACAAAACATAATCCTTACAGAGGCAGGGGTGGTGAAGGTTGCGGACTTCGGTATCGCGCGAGCAGCAACCTTATCAGAGATAACCCGAGAGGGGCTTGTCCTTGGCACCGAGCACTACATGTCCCCGGAGCAGGCTAAGGGAGCACCGGTGGGACCTCAAAGCGATCTTTACTCGCTGGGGGTTGTCCTCTACGAGATGCTAACCGGCAAGCTTCCTCATGGAGCGTATGGCCCCCTGCTAGGAAGCACAACGTTACCGAAGCGCCCGAGCAGTTATCCACGCCCTCCGAAAGAGATAAACCCATTCATACCCGAGAAGCTAAGCACCACCACCGTTCGACTCCTCTCAAAAGACCCCGAGCGCCGATACCGAGACGCATCTTCGCTCATAGCCGACCTAGAGAGGGCGAAAGGAGAGCCTCTCCGAAAGGCCACCACGAGAGTTCTAACCTTGGCCTTTCAGAAAGGGAGGACGCTTGGAAGCATCACGACGAGGGTCCTCAACTTAGCTGCTCGGCAGGCGCAGACTGCCTACAAGAGCGGGACCCGAAAGACGAAGCCCTACGTACCTTTGGCTTCGATCCCCCGCGGTAGGATCGGCAGGTCCAGGCCTGCGAAGAAGCAACGCCAGAAAATACTTCCCCGATTCGTGCTTGTCGTGTTAACCCTTGCAGCAGTACTCGCTTTGTTGAACCTTGACCCCGGCGTGGAGGCCCGGCTGCGGGGAGAGGTAGAGCGAAAAATCGAAGACAGTCTGGGAGAGATACAACACAACCTCAACCAGGAGCTAGAAAACGGTCTAACAGCGATGGAGAACAAACTCCTCGA
>JAWWQA010000378.1:0-3062 GCA_033854695.1 Rubrobacteraceae bacterium | reverse complement strand
ATAGAAATATACAGACGATAGAAAGCGTCGTAAACGAATGGGGCGCTGCTATTCTGAAGCCACGCTTAGGAAGTTTTGGTAAAGGAGTTGCTTTGCTAAATAGCTATTTTGCTGTTAGAGATGTGTTGGAGTACATAGAGAGTACTACAGGTGGGAGTCCTGATAGAGCATTCTTATTAGAGAGGTACTATGAAAACGATGCAAAGGACTGGGTGAGTACGACGATCGTTAATGGAAAGATAATGTATGGGTATAGAAAAAGACCGTCAAAGATCGTGAAGATGGGGCCACAGGCTTATAAGATCTACGACGAGAATAAGATTGGCGGAGAGGTTGATATATGCGAACTAAGCGATGAACACCGAGAAGAAGCAATTAAAGCTTTTCACGCTCTAGGAGCTCAAATCATGGGTTTTGATATGATACTACATAATGGCTTGCCTATTATTGTGGATGAAAATACCTTTGCAGGATTTTATCCAAGTCTATTTGTTCAAGCGAAGAAAAATCCTGCGCATGAGCTTTACAAACTAATATCTGATGAGATAGATAAGTTCAAGAAAAATAACTGTTAGCAACTATTGCGGAAGAGCAAGGACCAACATGATCACGGCGGTCGTTGGCATTCTGGTAGTTTTGCTGTCTGCGCTGTTCGCGCTTGCAGGGCTGGTATTGGTACGGTGACTGCTTCCCATGTCGCGCCGCAAGGCCTTTTGTAGCTGTCTCAAAACGTCGGGTTTTGGTGCATCCTGCTCTTTATTCACCAAATTGGCGAGAAGGAGTCTTCTCGCCAATGATTCGAAATATGTAAGATATTTACATCTTTTGAGTCATGACAAGTAATTGAATGGTATGCAATAATAGCAATATTATTAGCTGGCGCCCCTCCTCCTTTCCCCTTTCCCAGAAGATGGGCACCAGCTTTGCTCTTCGACCTTGTGCGAACTAAACCGGAGTATTGACGAGGTAGGTTGAAGTGAGGGAGCCTCTTTCGAGATGTAAGGCAAACCTTCTTCCGTGTGAACCGGATAAGGGGAGTGTCGTGTTGTAGGGTAAGCGATCGGGAGGTAATGGTCCTGTGGAGACCCTGTTCCTGGTAGGCGCAAGCTCTTTGAACTGTACCAAAAACGTTCCTTTTCCGAAGCATGTCGTTCGTCTAAGCGTGCCCTACGCATTGGCTTATATATGCGGTATTCGCTGGCTGAGGTGTATCAAAAACGGTTGGAGTTTTGGCACTCCCTTGAGAGCGGAGAGGTGCGGTGTGCCTCTCCTAGGTTTGTGCGTGCACCGTAGTGAATAATATCCACTCCCCAACATCTAGTAAGTAGCCTCCCCTGCGAGACCGGCTACCTAGAGGCCATTAGGACCGGGGCAATCGAGTTTTTATGCCGGGTTCTGGATACGAGTTTCCGAGAATTTCCCTTAGCAGCAACCTGGTGAATAAGACATCCTCTATAAGTGCAAGTTCTGTAGTCAAGTGTTTTTCAGGGTTGCAAACCCTGCGGCTTCGGGCCTATAGTCGCAGTAGGAGACACGGCTACCTCAGAGAGAGGGGATCTCGATATGTCTAATGCTGACTCTGCCTCGCAGTCAGCTTCTACTCCTCAAGAGGGGCTGCTCGCTCGACATCCTCTGACCTTCTACTTCCTCATCGCCTTCGCCTTCTCCTGGCTGATGTTTCTACCAGGTGTGCTCACCTATTTCGGAGTCCTGAACCTAAGTGATTCGCTAGTTGGCGTGTTGGGCATCACTGGTTTGCTAGGACCTATCTTGTCCGGGTTTATCATGACCGCGCTCACCGAGGGGAGGGAGGGCATAGGCTGCTGGCTGCGTCGGATAGTACGGTGGAGGGTTGGCTTTCAGTGGTACCTCTTCGCCCTCGTTGGCCTCCCACTGGTTATGGTATTCGGCACGCTCCTTCGGCCTGGGGCCCTGGAATCATTCCAAACACTCGCTCCTCTGTCCGTCGTACCCTACCTAAGCGCCTTCGTATTTATGGTCCTCATCGGAGGACCACTGTTCGAGGAACCAGGGTGGAGCGGTTTTGCGCTACCTCGCTTGCAGCGGTTACATGGTCCGTTGGTGGGGGGACTCATATTGGGAATCCTCTGGGCCTTGTGGCATCTTCCCGGGTTCTTGATTCCATCTCAGGGTCTTATGGATATACCACCGAGAGGCACTGTACTCGACTTCATTGTCTTTGCCCTTGCTCTTATCGGCCTGCGTCTTGTCATGCAGTGGGTCTTCAATAATACGAGGGGCAGCGTACTCATGGCCATATTGGTGCACGCTTCCTGGAACACTTTTTATAGTGCGGCCCTGATTCAGCTCTTCCCTGCTCCAACCGTACTCGGTAGCTACTTGAACCTTACGATTGCTGCGGGGGCGTTGGCGCTGGTGCTCGTCGTCGTGACGCGAGGTCGCCTGGGCTACGAACACTACCAGCAGGAAGAAGATCCCGATCCGGCCACGGCCTCAACCTGAGGAGGGACTTCCGAGAACATCTTATCCAGCGAGTACTGCGAGGCGATCTGCCCCAGACGTAGGCGACAACCAAGCCAGGCGAAGAGGATTTAGGAAAGGATAAGCGACATGACCAAGGCTGGAACGAATCAGCAACTCGCCGCCCCACGCGGACGCAGCCGGCTTTGGAAGTGGACCAAGCGCGTCTTCATCGGGCTTGCCGGGTTGGTCGTCGTCCTGGTGCTCGCGGGCGTGATCTACCAATTCGTCGCCACCAGGATCGACGAATAAAGGTATCCCGCGCGCGGCGAGATGGTGGACGTGGGCGGCTACAGCTTGCATTTGTATTGCACGGGAGAAGGAGGAGGACCGACCGTCGTGATGGATTCCGGGCTCGGCGGCATCGGATTGGATTGGCAGCTGGTTCAGCCGGAGGTCGCGCAATTCGCGCACGTGTGCACCTATGACCGCGCCGGCATGGGTTGGAGCGAGCCGGGCGCCCAATCGCGCACGAGCCAGCAGTTCGTCGAAGAGCTGAATACTTTGCTGGGCAACGCCGGGGTTCAAGGGCCTTACGTGCTGGTCGGTCACTCGTTTGG
>JAWWQA010000377.1:0-3298 GCA_033854695.1 Rubrobacteraceae bacterium | reverse complement strand
CCATCTGACCCGGGTGGTGGACATGATAGATACCATGCGCGACTACCTGATGGACTCGTTAGACATCTACACCACCCAGCAGACCCGGCGCAACACGGAGGAGACCAGGCGGGTGAACCAGAGCGTGGCGCGACTCACCGCTGTATCTACCATCTTCCTTCCCTTGACGTTTATAACTGGTGTTTACGGAATGAACTTCAAGTACATGCCGGAGACAGAGTGGCACTACGGCTTCTACACCATCCTACTGTTGTGCCTGGTACTCGGGGTGGGGATGCTCTTCTACCTTCGCCGCAAGGGGATCATCTGAGGTATTTGTTTACAGGTCTAACCCTTCCTGAGACTTCAAGGAGCCATTCTTTAGCCTTTTAAAGAACTGCACATCAAGCATAAGTATCCTCAAGTCAAGGTTTGATCACGTTGTATCCGGCTCGCATGTGTGGGATTTGGTCTTTGTGAGCAGAGTAGATACCAGGCCAGGCCCACCGTCTGGAGAAGAGTAGAAGGTAGTTCACGTGCGCAGTTCTTCAGAGCGCATCATCCTAATATGCGAAGAATGCGGAAAGAAGACGATTCTAATCGGCTCCGAAGAGGTGTGGCACTCAGAGCGTGCCGTCTTTAGATGCGGATGTGGCGAAAGGCCCACTCTTGCCACCGGCGTTGTCAGAGAAGGCCTACGCCGTCAAGTGGGGCGGAGGTCTTAACACAGCAGCGTTTTGTAAGATGCTAAGAGTTCCGGAGATTTAACCGCCTCTAAGTGCCTGAAAACCACCAGCAAAACAGGCACGGCATGACCTGTAAGAAGCGACGGAACTTGTCACGCGCAGCGTGGTCCGTAGTTGGATTTCGGGAGCGGGCGGCTTCGTTTGCTATAGAGCGGATGCTGGTCTGTTGAATCGTTATGTGAGTTCGGCTGCTGTATCCGCTGTATCGTCTACTAACTCGACTATCTCTTGAGACTTGAGGGCCTTTATACGCTGCTTGAGCCTCTCCACGCGGTCCCAATCGTCGCTGCCCGTCCTCCTGAGGCGTCTCTTTAGCAAGGCCAGGTCCACCATCTCCTGGTGCAACCGCCTCAAGGTGCGCCACCGTTCGAGCTTACCCGACCACAGCAGTCTCCAGTACAACTTGGATCGGCGCCAGTAGTGGGGTACGAGCTCCCACTCCTCCCGGCTGATGAGCCCATTGTCCATCTCTTCAGCCAGCTCTTCGCGGATCACCCGCCGCTGATACCGAACCCACAGTACCATCACCAGGAAGAACAACGCCACAAACACGTACTTGAGGACTACCACCAGCAGAAGAATGGATAATCCAGTCGCGAACAGCGGCTCGGACAGCAAGTCTGGTGACAGCTCTTGGCCGCTTCCTGCGGCGCTTTCCGCGACTCTGGTAAATTCCGCGGTGGCCTCGAGCCCGAAGCCGAGGATCAGTACGATCATAAGCACCCCGTTGTTGATTGCATGCATGAGCATGGCGATTCCGAGCCCGAGCAAAGAGAAGAAGATTCTGGCTGTCCAGCCCCGGCTCCAGGTAGCGAGCCCCAGCCCCGCGCCGAAGGTGCCGGTATACACAGCGTGTCCCAGGTCTCTCGAGCCAAAGAAGTCTACCCTCGCCAAGTAGGCTTCCAGCCCCCGCCCCAGGTCCTCTTGATCTAGGGCGTTGTTGAAGAAATACAAGATGTCCTCGGCGAAGGCGAAGCCCAGGCCCACCGCTGCCCCGTAAACTATGCCGTCGGTAACCCCATTGATCTCTATTACCCCGAAGCGCCTGGCAAGCAGATAGGAGAGCACGAATGCGACCACGAGCGCGATTCCCTTCGCCGTCTCCTCGACCAGGGGCGCGGTGAGGGCCGCTCCCAACACCGTCTTTACCTCGGGAGACAAGTAGCCGAGCAGTTTGTCCAAGGCCTCGTTCCCGAGCCCGGATAGAAAGGTGGCGCCCACGGCGCCCCAAACGGCCATGAGCGCCAGAAGAGAGAGCGGCTCTCGCTCGTAGAGGTCCAGGAAGCGGATCAAGAGCAGAAAGAGGACCGATTGGATCAGGGCAAAGACGATAGAATTCGCGGCGAATGCTGCGTCCATAATCTCTCCTGCCTTCTCTTTCCTCCGGCTTATTCTGGCGGGTCAGCTATACCGGTATCATGATGCAGACCGGCGTCCCGAGCAAACTCTTTAGAGTTCAGGTTGCCGCGTAGCGTGCAGGTCTCACCAAAGCGCGGGTTACGCGGCTTCCGGGGACAGGGCAGGGTAGAATCGGAGGCATGAGCAGAAGAAGGGGCGAAGAGGTGTACGATGCCTTGGTAGTAGGCTCCGGTCCCAATGGTCTGGCCGCCGCAGTAGAGTTGGCGCGAAACGGGCGCTCCGTAGCCGTGCTGGAAGCCGAAGACACAATAGGCGGCGGCACCCGCTCCGCGGAGCTTACCCTCCCAGGCTTCGTCCACGACGTCGGCTCGGCCATACATCCCTTGGGCTACGCGTCGCCGTTTTTTAGAACGCTACCGCTGGAGGAGCACAGCCTGGAGTGGATCCACCCGCCCGCCCCGCTCGCCCATCCCTTCGACGACGGCACCGCCGCCGTCCTCGAACGCTCGGTGGAGGAGACGGGGGAGACCCTGGGCTCCGATGCCGCAGCATACCGGAAGCTAATGGAGCCGATAGCCCGGGACTTTGACAAGATAATTGGCTCCCTGCTAGGCCCGCCGCGGCTCCCGCGCCACCCGTTCGCGCTGGCCCGTTTCGGCTTACGCGCCATCCGCTGTGCCCGCGGCCTCGCTGAAAGTTTGTTCGAGGGCGAGAAGGCCCGCGGCCTCTTCGCCGGGAACGCCGCCCACTCCTTCCTTCCGATGGAGCAAGCCCCGAGTGCCGCGTTCGGCCTTGTTCTCTCGGTTTTGGGTCACGTTGCAGGCTGGCCATTCCCGAAGGGCGGATCGCAGAAGATAGCCGACGCTTTAGTCTCCTACCTGCGCTCCCTGGGCGGCGAGGTCTATTCTGGCGTTCGGGTTGGTTCGGTCGAGGAAGTGCCCAGGACGAGGACGGTCCTCTTCGACGTGACGCCGTGGCAGCTGCTGGAGATCTCTGGCCGGCACTTCACGGAGCGTTACCGGCGTGCCCTCAAACGATACCGGTACGGTCCCGGCGTCTTCAAGGTCGACTTCGCGTTGGATGGCTCTATCCCCTGGAGGGCTGAAGGATGCGAACGTGCTGCGACCGTTCATCTTGGCGGTACGTTGGATGAGATCTCCGCGGGAGAGGCCGCCGTCTCGCGGGGAGAACATCCCGAGAAGCCTTTCGTCCTG
>JAWWQA010000376.1:0-4412 GCA_033854695.1 Rubrobacteraceae bacterium | reverse complement strand
CGATTGAGGCACACTGCTAGTGCTTCGCTCATGCACTTTCCGCTTGTGTTCAAAACGGTAAGTGATCAAGCGGATTCCGTATCACTACGAAGAGCAACAGAACTATAACAAGGAGGATTATGAGGTGAGTAGGTGACGCAAGACCTGTAAGCATCAGCATCTATCCTTTCTTGATAGGGTGCTTCTTATCAGGTTCGTATTCGGTGGAGGTGCTTGTGAAAACGTCCTTCAGTACCTGCTTATGCTCCTGGAGCCTCTGCACAGTATGGCCGATACCGCGGCTCATCTCGATTAGGCGCTTGGGGCCAAAGACCACAAGGGCTACCAGGAAGACGAAGAGCAGATGGGTGGGCTGGAAGAGTTCAAACATGGGGGACTTTCCTCTCTCTAGCTTTCCCTTCGCGAAGCCACTGTCAGCACTATCATGATAATATGATTACAAGGAGGCTTACTAAATAGCAGTAGCCCATCAAACGGCCATAAAGCCGGGCAGTCTTCTTGTGATCTTCGCACTCCATTGCGGCTCCTCAAAGAGCCCCGCAAACGGTGCCGCAAAACCATGTGAGGATGATCATAAAGACACCAAGTCGTCCCGAACACATGACCCGCGCCCCTTTCACGTGGCTGTGTAGGAAGATGTCAGTCGCCTAACTATAAAGTGGGACCAACCTTTCTTTGGTGAAAGCTGGTTGTTTTGGACCTTCTTCTTGAGAAGAGGTAGATAACTAAGCCAAAGACGATGATACTCCAGTAGTTGATGATGCGGAAGAGGAGGGTTATGGCGCTTGCGGTGTAAGTGTCAAGACCTAGCCAGCCTAGTATGATAATCATTCCCCCCTCGGTGAAGCCCAAGCCCGATGGCGTTATGGGGACGCTCGTAAGCAGCGCTGCGGCCAGTGCTACCAAAAGAGCACCCGCAACAGAGACTGGGGTGCCCACGGCCACTGCTATCATGTAGAGTGCCGCTCCTTCGATGAGCCAACCTGCGACGGAGTAGGTGACAAGCAGGGGGAGGCAGCGAAAGGAGCTGACCAAGCCATGCTCAAAGTGAGAGTAGTGGGCGTGCAAACCTTTGGGTAGGATCCGCTCGAAGACCCCTCGAAGGCGCCGCATCGAGAGCAGCCCAAGAACTCCAATGGCCGAGAGAATCAGGCCGGCACTAAGTAGCTGGGTGGCTTCCATGGGCAACGATCCGTGGAAGACAACCAATAAGCCCGCGCCCATCATCAGTGCCACCACGAATGTATCCAGGAGGCGCTCGGCGAGGACAGTGCCTAGGGTGACCACGAAGGAGACCCCTGCAACATTCTTCAAGAGGTAACCTCGGTAAGCATCCCCAAGCCGTGCCAGAGCGAGAGAGTTAGCAAAGCAGCCAAGGTATATGATCCTAGTCAAGCCAAGGGACGAGGGCATTAGGCGTACTGCAGTATCGTTATACCCTACGTTACCCAGTAGCACCTTCCAGCGCAGGGCGCGCAAGGGGAACGTACAGTAGAAGAGGGCGAAGGCGAGCACAAAGAGCCCTACGTTGGCTCCCTGCACGTTTGCCCACGCCTCTCGCCAATCCAGTCCCAAAAGCTCCCGGTACCCCAGGTACAGGACGATCAGCGCAAGCAGGAACGAGACAACGTTGGGCAACCGAAACACGTGTCGGCCAAGTGGAGACTCACCCGCCGTACCATCCCGGGGCTTCTTGTCGGTAGGTTTGCTCAATTCGATGGTTTCCTGCGCTCTTTTGCTCAGCATCTGTCACCTCGCTATTATTCTATGTACCCATAATGAGACGTGAGTCATAGCTATTGCCAAGCGCTATCAGGGTTATCAAGAGAGTGCTTTATGTAGAGCCACCAAGGACCTGTTTTCTCCACGTGATAATAGGAATGGAGCCAATTAGCTAACTGCTGCCTGTGCTTGGGCGTTGCCTCTGCAGTAGGTAACAAGGTTTGTCCGTCGCCAAGAAAGGTAATTGCATCAGATGTCTCAAGTCCCTGAAGCCAACCCTCGAATCCCCCTGGCCACTTGGCGTCGATCTCTTGGTCAATTCCTGCGGTGATGAAGAGGTAGGGGTTGGGGTTTATCCGGTGAAGGAGTACCAAAACCTGCGGCGAGTTTATGGAGGCTAGCTTTACATCTTCTCCGAACCTCTCCTCTATCTCTAACGCTCCCTGCTTCTGTTGGCTCAGGTCTATGTTTGTACCCTTGAGTGCGTAGGCAGCACTGGCGTTAAGCACATCTAAGGTGTTGGCCGAGGCTACTCCTAGAAATGTCACGCTCAGAAGTACCGTGACAAGCCGTATGTTTTTGGTTTGTCGAGTCACCCAAACCAGAAAAGCACCGAACCCGATGGCCACATACGGGAGGTAAACAAAGAAGTCATCAGATAACTGAAAATCAAGCAGGGCCCACAAAAAAGGCGCTGGGAAGGAGAGAAGAATTGGAAGAAAGCGATACTCAAAAGGCCTCAGGAAGTAGAGGCGCATGATCGCAGCCAGGCCAATGATAATCGGTATCAGTGATGTGCTGTAGGGTATGATGACGTTGCGTATCGGGTCCCATGAGAGCGACGGATTTGACAGCACTCTATACACAAGCGGGGTCGTTTGCCAGTGTCCTCGTGTAAGGTAGCGGGCGTTAAAGAGAACAGCTCCGTCTAAGAGATCACCCAAAGAGCCGTGGTAATAGAAGTACGCGGCGATAGCTACCAGCGGTGTCATGATTCCTGCCAGAGCACGAAGCACAGCGTTGTAGCGCTCTTGTTTAAGTGTCATGGCGGCCAGGAGGAGGGTTACAAACGGAAAGACAGCCATAGGTTGCCAGATAAGGAACGCCAGAGAACCAAAAAGGCCAGCCCAGAACCACCGTTGCTCAACCATAAACAGGAGGCTCAAAGCCTCAAAGAGAACCATCGGGGTCTTTGGTTCGGGTCCTGAGGCGGCAGGATATCCATAAGCGTAGAACCCCAGGAAGGTCAGAGATCCAAAGAACCCCGCAACCTGCGAGCGAAATACGCTGCTGCCGAGCAGGTAAACCGCGACAACCGCGAGGCAGCCGGTAGCAAAGAAGACCACACGAACGGTGTAGATGTCATCTAAGCTCAGTTGTTTGGAAAGCATTACCCCTAGCCCGGTGATCATGGGAGCCAAAGGACCTTTATGATCGAAGACGCTTACGTAAGGGGGGACACCCTCAGCCATTCTCTGACCGCTATAAAGGTAGATGGCGTAGTCGCGAAGCAGCGGTCCATTGAAGCCGTAGAGGCTGTATACGAAAGCAGCCAAGGCCAAGATGAGAAGCGGTAAGACTAGCTTACCCACCGATCCAAGGTCTCCCTTTTGTGCAAAACTCTTGATGCTACCTCCCGCGAAAGCTCAATGAAGTGCTAGAGCTATGGATGAGCCCCTTGTGCTCTCATCCTGTATGCTGCTCCATGTTCCTGTTGTTGTCCCTTTCTTCGGCGAACTGCCGACCTGCCTGCTCGGAGACCACCAGCAAGAGACCGGTAAGGATGAAGTTCCCAACCACTGAGCTACCCCCGTAGGAGACGAAGGGTAGACCCAGGCCAGTAAGCGGGATCGCCTTCGTCACTCCTCCTACTATGATGATTGTCTGCAGGGCTAGTACCGAGGTGAGACCCGCGGCAAGGAGCTTTGAGGCAGTATCCTCCACCAGGAGGGCTATCTTCATGCCCTGGTGGACGAAGACGAGGAAAACCAAGAGCAGGGCAGATGCCCCAAGCAATCCCAGTTCGCCCGCCACGGCGCTGAAGATGAAGTCCGTATGAACCTCGGGGATAGTCTGTGCGAATCCTTCGCCGAGCCCGTTGCCAGTTAGGCCCCCGTCTGCAATGTTGAAGATGCTCTGAGTGATCTGGTACCCCTGCCCGGTTGGGTCTGACCAGGGATTTAGCCAATCCTCGATCCGTGAGCGCACGTGGGGGAAGATCTGGTACAGAACGGGGAATCCCGTCAAGAACAGCAGGCCGCCGAGAATCATGTATGTGATCCGCCCGGTGGCCATGTATAGCATTAGGAGCGAGACGGCGATGAACAGTAGGCTGATACCGACATCTTTTTCGAAGACCAGAAGACCGACCGAGGCCGCCCACACCAGCACCACCGGGCCAAAGTACTTGAGGCTCGGAACCTTGAGGCCCAAGAAGCTGCGGCTGGTGACCGCCATGACCTCTCGTTTATCGGCTAGATATCCAGCGAAGAAGATTATTAGCGGCATCCTGGCGAACTCCGAGGGTTCGATGCTGACCGAGCCGATCCTGAGCCAGAGCTTCGCCCCGTTGATCTCGTAGCCGAAGAGGATGGTCGAGCCCACGAGGCCTATCCCCACCGCCGCGAAGAGATACTTGTAGTTGAGCAGGCGCTGGTAGTCGCGGAAGAGCAGGATCGTCAAAAGGAGAG
>JAWWQA010000375.1:0-2596 GCA_033854695.1 Rubrobacteraceae bacterium | reverse complement strand
CAAGACCTTAGCAGTCATGGCAGACAGGACGAGCGTGGTAGAAGGGGCGCTCCGGGCCGCGGACGTGGCGAACCTCGCAGCCTGTACGGCCCCCGAGCTCCTCGAAGCACGCGCCATGGAAGCCGCAGCGGCCGTACACCTGGCTGCCGGAGCTGCCAGAGCTCTATGCGCCCTCGCCGAAGCCAGCTTCATAGATGCACCCGGAGAATATGCACAGAACGCTCTCAAAGATGTCCGGGGGGCTGTGTGGCGGGCACAGCTCGCCGCCCGGCAGGTGGACGAGTTCTTGGGGGAGACGTTCTAAATAGAGGAATCGAGGCTTTTGCCAGCCAGAACGTCCCGAGCGACGCGGGCTGCCTGGAGGAGATAGTCATCCTCGCCGGTCTGCTTCCCTCGCGCGTCTAGAACATCCACTTTTTCGTCCACTGTTTTAAGGTAGCACTCCAGCTTGTCAGCCAGAGTGTCTGAGCAGCGAAGGGGTAAACGCGTTAGCGCAGTTCCCCGTCGAGTACGGTGACGGCTTGTCCGCCGATGAGCACTCTGTCGCCAATCACTTTCACGCGCAGAACACCGCCACGAGACGACACCTGGTGGGCCATCAGGTAGTTTTTACGGGTCGATCCGCCCAGAACGGCCTGGGACAACAGTGAGCAGAGCCGGCGACCGGGTCCTCGGGTATGCCGGCCGCCGGGGCGAAGAAGCCCCTCCACAGCTAGTAGAAGACGGTTCGCGTTCTGTGGCGTGGTCGTGCCTTGTAATAAGGTTGCTGTCCTCGGTTCCACAGAAGATAATCCAGTCCCATCGCCGTGACGTTGTGTCCGGAACTGCGCAGCTCTTCGGTCAACAGCTCCACCGCGTGAACGGCGCACGCCCTGATCTCAACCTCCTCCATGGAACCCGGCGGGATCAATTGCTCTGAATCTATACGAGCTGCCAGAGCTTCTTCGTAGAGTAAGATCCCATCCACTCTCAGGACGTGCGGCACGAGGTTATCCGCGAAGATGGTCAACCGCTCCAGGTCATCGAAGCGTCCCGGTCCCTTCTCTTCGAACGCTACCGAAAGATCCGCGGCCGTAAGCTGCGCCCGTTTGTAGAATGGCACTTCCAGGCCGTTATAGGGTTCGACATCGTTGAAGTAGGGCATCTCGACCAGCAGTTGCACGAGCCGTTCCGCGGATGACTCGGCGACCTCTACCAGACCGGCGAAGCTACCATCGAAGCGATCAAGCAAGTATCGTCCGAGGTCGTTCAGCGCGGTGGAGAAGAGTTGCATGAGCTCACGAATCGGCTCGTTGTCGAAGTTCTGGCCGAATATCTTCGCGCAGTCCTCTGCGGTAAGCTGCGCCAACACCTGCGCAGAGAGCGGACCATACTCTTTGTAGTAGTCGTTGAGGGAAGCGGCGACGGTGAAGTACCCGGACAAACCGGAACGCTTATGCAAGAGCGGGAAATAGCCTGAACCGAAGTTGATAGCATCCAGGGTCAGGACGAAGGCTACGGTACCATCGCCATGCCCCAGATAGTGCAGGGTGGGATCAAGCGCCGGAAGCGCGGCCTGCTCCAACGGCAGAGACGCCGCATAAGACTGGATGAGATCGTGGTCGATCCGAACGTGTACCGCTCTGCTAGCTACCGCTTCGCACGCGACGCGCACCCGTTCTAGAAGACTCGATTCCATTTTGGTAAGGCTGTTTCCTCAACTCGCTCTTGCCCATCCACATCGCGAATAATACAGAAGGTTCGAGCCCGGTCCTCTTCACTGCGCGCGAGCCGACCGTGAGAATGCGCGGAGGCAATGGTGAGAACTCGTAGCGAGGGGAATTCGTGGTGTCCGGTCCCCATAAGGCATTTGACCATGAACGGTTGGCCGCTATGCTTCTTTGGCCACTCCTCGCTGGGCCTTAGCAAAATGTCGTCCTCGTAGCCGAAGTAGTTCACCCATCGAAGCCCTCCCTGTACTCCTTGTCCAGGGATTTGAGAGGGTAGTACTCCGCGTAGCCGAAGTTCTCCACGAGATCCCTGAAGTTCTCGAAGTCCTCGGTTGAGGACTGGAAGAAGGCTGTGCAGTAGCGCTCCCAAAAACCTCGTCACCTTACAGGTTGCGCCGATAGGTCATGGTCGGCGAGAAGGTCAAGTTTCCCATCGCCTCCTCTAAGACGTCCAGGGTAGGGGCCAAAAGCGGCGAGCCGTGGCGGTTAGCCGTGGCTCACGAACGAGCTGCAGCCAGAGCTCTTCCGCGATAATCTCCGTGGCTATTTCGACGGAGAGCCGTTCCTTAACGAGCTGGACAAGAAGCTGCTCTACTGACGTTCTACCCCTGGCGTCGAGTTTGCGTAAGGGGACAGAGTGAGATATCTTCGGGAGGCTATCGTGGAACGTGAAGAAACACAAAGTACCGGCGCGTCGCCGGAGCCCTTCGAGGAAGACCCCAGGCGGCGCGGGTATATGGCGCGTTCCGTAGGGAGGGTTTTTTGGAAGGTATAGTTTTCTCGGGGCTCAAGCTCTTCGCCGCACTCTTTCTGGTGGTTTTGAATGGGTTGTTCGTCGCGGCAGAGTTCGCCTTCGTCAAGCTCAGGGCAACAAAAGTCGAATCCAT
>JAWWQA010000374.1:0-2729 GCA_033854695.1 Rubrobacteraceae bacterium | reverse complement strand
AAGGGGCTCGTGCTCAGCATGCTGACCAAGCTAAAGCAGATCTGCAACCATCCGGCCCAGTTCCTGCACGAAGGACATTCGGCGAACGGCGAGGTGCAGCGCAGCGGAAAGATGCTCCGACTGCTCGAGCTACTCGAGGAGACCTTGAGCGTCGGGGACCGGTCCCTGATCTTCACCCAGTACCGCGAGATGGGTGATTTGCTCGAGACGATCCTCTCCGAGCGCTTCGGCGCAAGCGTGCAGTTCATACACGGCGGCACGTCAGCCAAACGGCGCTCCGAAATGGTGCGGCGCTTCCAGGAGGACGATAGCGGCCCGGCCCTCTTCATCCTGTCCTTGAAAGCTGGCGGCACGGGCCTGAACCTGACGCGGGCCAACCACGTCTTCCACTTCGACCGCTGGTGGAACCCTGCCGTCGAAGACCAGGCCACGGACCGGGCCTTCCGCATCGGACAAAAGCGCAACGTCCAGGTACACAAGTTCGTCTGCGTGGGCACGCTTGAGGAGAAGATAGACGCCATGATCGAACAGAAAAAAGCGCTCGCCGAGAGCGTGGTTGGCGCGGGCGAAAGCTGGCTTACCGAGTTCTCCAACCAGGAGCTGCGCGACCTGGTGAAGCTCCGCCGCGAGGCGTTGGCATGAGCTACTACGAGTGGTACCCGCCCAGCCAGCCGATAAGTACCGACCAGGGCTTGAAGGCCAGGAGCAAGCGCGGCGATTTCGCAAAAAACTGGTGGGCGACCCGTTGGATCAAAGCTCTCGAAAACCTCATGGACGCCGGCCGTTTGCGCCGAGGACGGCGCTACGCTCGCCAGGGACAAGTACTCTCGATCGAGGAACGAACGGGCGGCGTGGTGGCGAAGGTGCAGGGCTCGCGCTCCAGGCCCTACCGCGTGAACATCGAGCTTAAGTCTTTCGACGACGAGCAGTGGGAGCAGGTATTCGAGGCCCTTTCAGAGCGTGCGATCTTCGCGGCCAGGCTCCTGGCCGGTGAGATGCCCGAGGACATCGAGGAGGCATTCCGCGCCACGGACGCCAGCCTCTTCCCCACCCGGAGAGGCGAGCTCACGACGAGCTGTACCTGCCCGGACTGGGCACAGGTCTGCAAGCACACGGCCGCGGTCCACTACATCCTTGGCGAGCGGTTCGATGAGGACCCCTTCCTCCTCTTCCGGCTGCGCGGGCGCACCGCCGAGCAAGTAACCTCCGCCCTGCGGGCGCGACGTGGCGCGGAGACCGAGCAGGAAGAGGTCGTCGACGAAGTAGACCTCAACGCACCCCCTCTGGAAGAAGAGATCAACCGCTTCTGGCAAGCGGGTCCCGCGCTCGACGCCGTGAACGTGGCCATAAAACCACCCGCGGTACCGTACGCGGTGTTGCGCCGTCTGGGCCAGCCGGGCTTCGTCGGCGAAGACCTCGAACCGCTGCTGGCGCCGGCCTACGAAGCCGTCTCCCAAAAGGCGCTCGAAGCAGCCTTGGGGGAGCCGCAAGAGATGCCTGAGGAGGAGGCGTGAGACTCGAGGAACAGCTTCCGAACTACACCGTAGATCACCTCAAGCAGCTCGTTCGCCTGTGCGGCGGTCCCGGCCCCGAAGGGACCCGTAAAGAGTTCCTGGTGCGATACATCGTCGAACGCCTCACCACTCCCTCCTCACTGGAGGAGATTTGGCGCCAGCTCGACACCCTCTCTCAAAAGGCGCTGGCCCACGCTTATCACAACGGCGGTGAGCTAGACGAGGATGCCTTCGTTGCCCAGTACGGCGCGCGGCCCAGGCGTCGCGGCCACGGCTACTGGTACAGCTACAATCGCGAGCTGCTCCCACTCGACCTGTTCATCTATCGCGGCCATCTGCCTCGGGAGCTAATGCTGTTGCTCACGCCCCTCGTACCGCCGCCGGACAAGTTCCAGCTCGAGGGTCTCGTCGAGGCGCCCGAGAAGTTAATGATCGACGGAGAAAAGCTACAGCTCGTGAGAGCCGACACCGAGCGGGCGGGACTACACGACCTCGAAATGTACCTGCGGTTGTACGAGCAGGGCGTGATCTCACGCAGTACCACTTCATCGCGTCTTACCCCGAAAAGCGTCCGGATCCTCCTGGAGAACCTGCTGGAGGGAGATTTCCTGCCTCACGAAGAGCGCGTCAAGTCCAAGGACACCATTCGCCCGTTCGGCCTGAACGTCTTCGCCGAGGAGTCGGGGCTGGTGTCAAGCCGCTACAGCAGCAAGCTTAGCGATGAGGGCGAGGCGCTGGTGCGGTATCAGGACGTGGAGGCACTGCTCTACGCCTTCGAGACCTGGACCAGCGATGGAGTCTTCGACGAGCTAAGCCGCATTACCGCCATCAAAGGACAGAACGCCAAGCGCACCCATCTAACCTCGCCTGCTTCGAGGCGCGAAGGCATCATCGAGGCCCTATCGTGGTGTCCGGCGGGGGTTTGGATCCTGATCTCCGACTTCTACCGGGCGCTCAAGATCTGGCACTTCGACTTCGAGCTGGACCAGAGCGACTACAGCGGCCTCTACATCGGCGATGCCACCTATGGTCGGCTCGATGAGTCCGGACTGAAGGGTTGGGCGGTAGCGAAGGGGTTGTACGTCAACGCCGTGCTCTGGGAGTACCTCGGCAGCGTCGGCGCGCTGGACTTGCTGTACCTCCAGGCCGAAGACTCCGAGATCGACTTCGAGTATGCCTACGAAAAGCATTACAGCCTATACGATAGATTAGCCT
>JAWWQA010000373.1:0-4381 GCA_033854695.1 Rubrobacteraceae bacterium | reverse complement strand
GGAGCGCGATCAGCGCCTGCCGGCGCAGCCGGCCTTCGGGCTGCTTCGCGCATTGGGGCTCAGGCCTCCCGGAGTTTCTTCACGGCCTCCCGAGCGCAGTGCCAGATGACCCGCTGGTTGTCGCGATCGCCGTGCAGGTCGAGCATCGCCGAGACGATGCCCTCGACGGTCTCCTGCTCCTTGACGATGCGGGAGAAGTCGCGCAGGTACTGCTGAGACTCGCGGATGGTCTTGGCGAGGAACGGAGCCCCGACCCGGTTGTGGCCGGAGACGACGATCTCCGGGTCCAGCGCGGCGATCTCGTCGAGGTTGGCGATCCAGTCTTCGCGCGCCTGCTCATCGGTCTCGGCGGTCATCATGTGGACCTGGTTGTAGACGACGTCGCCCCCGACGACGGCAGCGATCGAGGGCACGTGCACGATGGTCGAATCGGCCGTGTCCCCTTGCCCGATGTCGATGATCCGGAGCTCGGAATCCTCGAGGTCGATCGACGTGTCGTCCAGGCGATCGGGCAGTGTCGGCGTCTCCGGCACCTCACCCGGGAAGATGCCCTGCCAATACGCCGACAGCCCGGGGTTCGTCGCCTCGAACACCGCCCGCTCGTGGACCTTGGGCCGAGCCCACGCCGCGGCATCGGGGAACCGCTCCTTCAGCCGGCCGATCCCGATCCAGTGGTCGGAGTGTCCGTGCGTGATGTAGATGCAGGTGAGGCGCTTGCCGAAGGTGTCGATCCAGTCGGAGAGCGCGTCGACCTGGGCGAAGGTCACCTGCGTGTCGACGAGCACGGCGTCCCGCTCCCCGTGGATCAGGGTCGCGCTCATGGGAGACCACATCGGCTCGTCACCGGGTCCCTGCGCGGGCGATCCGCGCATCGGCCGCATCGGCGCGATGTTGACGTCGAGCTGCAATCCGGACACGGCGGTCAGGGTGCCTCCGCCGGCCGGTCGCCGCATCGCAGGTTCGCGTGATCTCTTACGAATCGTTCGTTCGCGCGATGCCGCCAGAGGCGTGTCTGATCACGCTTCGGGCATTCTGAGGAGCACCTGAACGGGTCGCGTCATCTCGGTCCCCGGGACGGGACGCAGCAGCGGACGACCGCGTTCGAGCTGTTCTTCGATCTCGTCTACGTGTTCGCGGTCACGCAGCTCTCGCACCTGGTGATCGACGGGGAGCTGGCGATCGCGGCGATCGGGCGCGCGGCGTTCCTGCTGCTCGTCGTGTGGCGGGCGTGGATCTACACGACCTGGATGGTCAACTGGTTCGACCCCCGATCGGTGCTCGTTCGCGTCGTGCTCCTGGGGGTCGCGTTGGCGAGCCTGCTGATGTCCGCGGCGATCCCGACGGCCCTGACCGGCGATGCGGCGCTGTTCGCAAGCGCGTACGTCGGGCTGCAGCTCGGTCGCAACGTCGCGTCGCTGCGGCTGGTGGGCCGTGACGAGCCGCTCCGGCCGCTGTTCGAGCGGGTCGTGGTCTGGACCTGCGCGTCGGGGATCCTGTGGACCGCCGGGGCGCTCGCAGCCGGCTCCGCCCGGCTCGGGCTGTGGGCGGCGGCGCTCGCGGTCGACCTGGCGGCTCCGTTCCTCGGGTTCCGGACGCCACGGCTCGGGGCGCTCGAGCACCGCGGACTGGGATGTCGAGGGCGTTTCGCCGATCGCTTCCAGGCGTTCCTGATCATCGCGCTGGGCGACTCGATCGTCGTCACCGGCGCGACAGCGAGCGCGCGGGGACTGTCGACGGAGGTCGTGTTGGCCCTCTCATGCGCCTTCCTGATCACCCGCGCGCTGTGGTGGCTCTACTTCGATGAGGTCGCCGAGCAGGCGCAGAGGAACATCGCCGACTCCGAGGGGCCCCGCCCGGCTCGCGCGCGACGCCTACACCTACCTGCACCTGCCGATCGTCGCGGGGATCATCATGGTCGCGATCGCCAATGATCTGCTGATCGCTCACCCCCACGACGACTCGCCGCCGGGGCGTCGTGATGATGGTGGCGCGACCGGCCCTCTACCTGCTCGGCGAGTCCCTTGTCCGGCTGCGCATGATCGGCTCGATGAGCCGCCAGCGCCCCCTCACAGTGGTCGCGCTCGTGCTGCTCGGCGTGCTCGGGCGCCACCTGCCGGCGATCGCGCTGTCGGCCGGGGTCGCGATGATCCTCGCCGCGCTGACGGTCTGGGACCACGAGGCGAAGCGCTCACCACCATTTCCGCTCGAGCGCCGCGCGGGTGCCGCCTGAGCGGTCGAGCGCATCGAGGCCCTCCATGTCACCCGCGGCGAGCTCAAAGTCGAAGACCTCCGCGTTCTTCGCAATCCGGTCGCGGTGCGTCGACTTCGTGATGACCGGGATGCCGCGCTGGACGCACCAGCGCAGAAGCACCTGGGCCGGGCTTCGCCCGAGCCGCTCTGCACCACCCGAAACCACCGGGTCGCCGAGCAGTGCGCCGCTGCCGAGCGGGCCGTAGGCCTCGAGCCCGACGTCTCGTTCGGCGCAGGCGTCGAGGAGCGCCCTGCGATAGGCCGACGGGTTGAACTGCACCTGGTCGACCACCGGCGGGACCATCGCACCCGCGATGACCAGATCGAGCTCGTCGGTGTCGAAGTTGGAGACCCCGATCGCCCGGGCGTAGCTCCGCGCGCGCGCCGCTTCCATCCCGGGCCAGGCCCAGGTGGCGCCGCCTCCCGGCCAGTGGACGAGGTAGAGGTCGACGTAGTCGACGCCGAGCTGCTCGACGCTGAAGGCTGACTCCCTTAGCGGGTCGCGCCGCCCGGGGTGAACTTGGTCGTGATGAACACCTCGTCGCGGGCGATGCGGCTCTCGCGCAGCGCCCGGCCGACGCTCGACTCGTTGCCGTAAGCCTGCGCGGTGTCGATGTGTCGGTATCCGAGCTCCAGCGCCGCCCGGACCGCGTGCACGCACGCCGCTCCGTCGGGTACGCGCCACACTCCGAGCCCGAGCAGCGCATCACCGTCCCGTCGGCGAGGACGCGGCCGCGTCCGTCGGTCGTCAACCCCGGCCGCACGCCCTAGCCGGCGCCGGCGAGCGCCGCCCGGGCGGACGCGGCGATGTCCGCCTGCGTGTTGGCGTGTCCCGCGAGGCCCCAGCCACCCTCCGGCGACTCGGTGAGCAGCACCCACGTCCGCTGCTCGAGGGTCGGGTCGCCGGCGGCCCGGGCGACGATCTCGGTGAGCTCCTTGACCACCCCGAGCTGTTTGTCGCGGTCGAGCACGCCGGCAGGCGTGAGGACCTGCACGCGGACGTAGTCGCTGCCCCCCGCCGCGTTGGAGATCGCGTCCCCCGGGAGGTCGTGGATGAACGCGGCGGTGTTGTCGGCGAACAACGGGATCTCGGGGACCGCCTCCCAGCGCATGACCGCGCGGGCGAGCTCCTGCGCCAGCCCGTGCTTGTCGCTGAAGGTCCCCGTCGTGGAGTAGACGTCGATCATCGGCATGGGCCGCATCGTTCGGTCTCGATCCTCGTAGCGCATCGCATGGTCATGCGATGTCTTTCGCGGGGCTCGCCCATAGACTTGGTCGTCTGCGCGCGGCGACCTCTTCTCCCCCTCTCGTGCGTGGCCGGGACGCCGAGCTCGCATCGATCGGCGTTCAGCTCGACCGCGTGCGGTCGGGCGCCGGCGCGGTGGTGCTCGTCGAGGGCGAGCCGGGCATGGGCAAGACGCGCCTGCTGGCGGAGGCGGCCCGGCTCGCGCGACGGCTCGGGTTCCGGGTCGGCGCCGGCGCGGCGGAGCCGGGCGCGGAGGTCGTCGAGCTCGCTCCGCTGATGACCGCGCTGTTCGACGGCTCGCAGCCGCTGCTCGAGCGGGCCGGGTTGCCGGAGCTTCGCTCGGCGCCCGAACAGCGGTATTGGCTTCTGCAGGACTTGCAGGCGATGCTCGAGCGCTCGGCGCTCGGCGGGCCGCTGCTGATCTCGCTCGATGACTTGCAGTGGGGCGACAGCGGGACCGCGGCGGCGCTTCGCGCGCTGCCCGTCCGCCTCGCCGAGCTGCCCGTCGCCTGGATCCTCGCCTTCCGGCCCGAACAGGGCTCGGCGCAGCTCCTCGGCGCGATCGAGCATCTGGAGCACGGCGGGGCGGAGAGGATCGTCGTCGGCCCGCTCGATGACGCCGCGGTGGCCCAGGTCGCCGAGGACGCCGTGGACGCCGAGCCCGGCGTCGCGCTCCTCGACGTCGTCAAGGGCGCGCACGGCAGCCCGTTCGTGCTCATGGAGCTGCTGTCGGGGCTGCGGGACGAGGACCTGATCCGCGTGGTCGGCGGTCAGGCGGAGCTGGTCGAGGCGCGGCTGCCGCGGCGCGTCGCATCGACGATGCGCGAGAGGCTGCGCGCCGTCTCACCGCCGGCCCGCGAGGCCGCTACGGTCGCGGCCTCGCTC
>JAWWQA010000372.1:0-3124 GCA_033854695.1 Rubrobacteraceae bacterium | reverse complement strand
CCTCCATCCTTTCTGTTCCGTAATTGCCGACTCGGGCAACTATCTGCTTGTTCACTGTAATCCGCACGTAAAGTGACCATGGAGAGTACGCTTCCGTGAGCGACCTGCTTAAGGTCTCCCGGCGATGGGACTCAGGTGAAGGCCGGCTAGCAGCCAGCGCTCCTGCTGCTGCACAAAGACCAGCGTCGTGCGGAATTGGTCCTGAAGGGCGTGGTCCTCGTACTTCCCCTTCACCGTTTCACAACCCGTCACTACCGCCGCATCTCCGTAGACGCGCACCCACGCGTCGCCCCATTGAAAGGAATCGTACCTCAAGGCCTGAGACTCGTGCCGCGCCAGCCACTGGTCCTTGCTCAGCATGAAGCCACGCGGCCCTATGCCGATAAAGGTGTCAGCTAGAGCGCGCTCGAGGAAGACGGTGTCACCACGCAACTCTGCGGTAGCCCAATCCTCCCCCAGTTTCTTCAGTTGCTGAGTTTGATCGTTCACGATTCTTCTCCTCTGGTTAGTTTGTTCACCTAATCCGAGTACCGTTGACGATGGAGGACCGGGGCAGTTATGACAGCGCCTCCCCGCCAGGCGGGTTGGTGTTTATTCCTCCTTTTCTGGTGTCGACTCGCTGTTTTGAGCTGCGCCCGCGCGATGCCACATCAGGACCCCCATACCCACCATCCACACGCTCACGACCAGGGCGAACGCGATGTACAGCCGCCCCGGGAAGAGGCCCACGCTGAGGAACATCACCATTCCTGATGCGAGTGAACCAGCTCCGCCGACGAAACCAACCCAGCCGAGCCAGGCGGGATAGCTTCGGTCGAGCACCACCGCCAGCCCGAAAAGGACGAAGGGCAGGCCATGGAAGAGGCCGATCACACTCGCCCATATGCCGCCTAGGATCCAGAGCAGCGTATCGCCGGCGAGCAACAGTCTCGTCTGCTCAGAGGCCGAAGCGTCCGCCCACGCTTGGGCCAGCCTCGTGAGGCCGAAGCCGCTGATGGACGAGTCAACGACGTGTATGGAAGCTCCCAGAATCACACCGGCGACTCCCAGCCGTCCGAGCGTACGTCCGGAGCCTGCCGCGAGCGAGTCGGCTAACACAACAAACGCCATGGTCCAGAGAAGCGCTCCGAGGATGAACCCCAGATGTACCGCCGGCCAGTACCATTTCGGTTGCGAGGCGATGTAGCTGAGGACGGCTTCTGCGCCAAACTCGTTAGTGAGGTTGTCGAAGCCAGTGCCGGCGGCCACGGAGAAAATCGTGCCGAGTATCGCGCACACCGCCCCGATCCGCAGCGACGTATGTTCGCGAGCCGGTTGTCTGTCTTCCATAAGAATCACCTCTCATATTCGGTTGGACATGTTTCATCAAATTTCTCCCATCTGAACGGTGAACGAGCCCGCAGGGAGCCGATCCCTCACCAGTTTTCGTATCCACGAGTGTATAGACGCGCCGGAGAGCCCGGTAGTGAGGATCGTCGTGAGTTCGGCATGACGAATGTCACGAGATGAACCCTAACCTTAGCCTCGCACTCGCGTCGGTAGCAAACACTATTGTCCGACAACGCAAGAGCTACGCAGCACTTACAGACCACCTCAAAGGGATAGACGATGCCGGCGACAGACCAGAGCATGATGCAGCACAGCGTGATCCGCCCGAGCTAGTTCAGCTAGTTGGAGGCCTTCTTCTAGGGCTTACGCCTGGCCAATCGGCGCCTGCTTTTGGGGATCGCTGACGATGGTACCCGATCATGACAAGGAAAACTTCCCTTCGCAGGAAGATCTACCCACGAATTCGCTGTCGATCCCTGGTAGCCGGAGTTTTAGGTCACCGCCCGCGTCGCCGGCGTCGTTCGCGTATTTCGTGCCAGACGGCCACCGCCACCATGGCGGGAGTAAAGAACACGATCGCGGTCGTGCTGTCAAAGAAAAGGATCACTTCCCTTAACGTTTCGCTCATCGCTCCTCCCTCTTCTAGAGCTTCATCGCCTGCTTGATAGGAAGGCGAGAATACCTGATTCTACTAGCCATCGGTGAAGCTTTGCCATTCTTCTCCTCGGCTGGGATTCCCATAAACCGGCCAGGTTGAGCTTGAAGTTCTTTGGAAGACTGCTTGGGTGAGGAGTTTCGCAGGATCTCTAACGCATCTTGTCCAAAGCAGAACCGCTCTTTTATGGATATATTGTTAGAGTCCATAAGAACGGGGGAAAGGTAGCGCTTCGTCATGATCAGGCGAACCTCACTTTGGGTAAAGGAACACCAACTTATCACCTACTTCATTCTCGCCTATGCGATCTCCTGGATTATCGTGGCCCCACTTGTCGCCTCCGCACAAGGTTTGATCGATGTGCCTGTTCCCTTTGCTCTGCATTATTTGAATGACTACGCTCCTCTATTGGCCGCGATCATTACCACCGGCATCACCAGCGGAACCGATGGCCTTCGCGAGATGTTTGGGCGGATGATAAAGTGGCGCGTCGGGCTGGGCTGGGTGCTGGTTGCCGCCTTTTCGCCGCTGGCGTTGTTCGGGATTGCAACAGGCATAGTTGTTTTTGGTATGGGAGACCCAGCGCCAGACTTGAGCTTGCTCGGGACCATAACCTACCTGCCTTATCTGGGATGGATCGGCTGGGTTTTTTGGATACTCACCGCTGGGATCGGAGAAGAGAGTGGCTGGCGTGGCTATGCCTTGCCCAAGCTGCAGAGCAACATGAGCGCTTTGTCCGCCACCCTCATCGTTACCTTGTTCTGGGTGGGTTGGCATCTGCCCCGATTCTTCTATTACGATGGCTATATGGACCAGGGCTTCTCGGTGCTGCCGCTGGCTGCGCATGGCTTTCTAGCCCTGGCCATCGTCCTCACGTGGTTATACAACAGCACGCGCGGAAGCATTCTGATGGTTGCTCTGTTCCATGGTGGTTACAATTTCTGGCTTGCTTCACCTGCCTCCACAGGGTATATCAGTCCCACCATAGATGCGTTATTCATAATTTGGGCAGTGGCAGTAGTCGTAGCGTTCGGACCAGCAAATCTTTCCCGCAAAGCGAAGCAGACGCTATGATTCAGAGAGCGAGCTTCCAGTTCTGTCCGACGAGGTCGTGACCGAAGCTATGGTGCTCTTCTTCCT
>JAWWQA010000371.1:0-3273 GCA_033854695.1 Rubrobacteraceae bacterium | reverse complement strand
GTATCAATTTGCGCAAGGTGAACACGAAAGGAAAGCATGATTCTAAGGATAGACAAGCTGCAGATCGAGCTGCCGAGGCCCGCGCAGGCGGATCCCGAGTCGGCCGGCGTGGTGCAGGAGCTGATGGACGGCAAGTTCGGCGAGATGTCCACGCTGATGAACTACACATACCAGTCGTTCAACATGCGCGGCAAGAGCAAGACCAGGCCGTACTACGACTTGGTCGCGAACATCGCGGCCGAGGACTTCGGGCATATCGAGCTGGTCGCCAACACCATCAACCACTTGCTCGACCAGACCGAGGTGAGCACGGACGGCGTCACGCCGCCGCTTAACTTCAGTGGCACGACGGGCAACCCCAACTACTTCCTCAACTATGGGTTGGGCACCATCCCGGCAGGCGCCGGAGGCAAGGCCTGGACCGGCGAGAACGTGTTCAACTCCGGCAACCTCAAGCTCGACCTATTGCACAACTTCTCCGATAGGAGGGAGGCGGCTTGAAGATGGTAGTCGAGCAGGAGCAAACCCCACGGGTCGGTGAACGATGAGCGGCGGGGCGATGCTTCGTCAGGCACGAGGAACCCCGATTTGGTGTGCCAGCGCCGAAGGTGTTCGCGCTCGCGAGACCGAACGTGTCTTGAGGAAGCTCGACCTCTCCCGAGAGCAGGCAGAGGCCGTCGAGCGCGTCAGCCGCTCGCTCGTAGAGAAGCTGGTCCATGGTCCCATTGCGAAGGTCACCGCGATTATCGAGAGAACGGGCGAATCAGCAGCCGGGAGGGAAGCATAAAATGAACGAAGAGACCGCTGTAAGAAGTTCGACGTCGGGGGGATCGCCTCGTCGGCCGGCAGGAGGGATCGCGAGTTTGCACTCGCTCGGCACGACGCCGTCCACCCCTGTTCGCGTCGATCCGCGGATGCAGGAAGGCTGGGAACTCTTGGGCTTGCTGCATAAGGCGGGTGCGGCCACAGTGGAGCAGCGATACGCCAGTGGGGAGGTCATATTCGAGGAGGGGGACCCCGATAATGCGCTCTACGTTCTCACGGAGGGAGTAGTGAAGCTTTCCAGGAGTTACTCGGAGCGCAAGGAGGCCACCCTGATGCTGCTCGGTCCCTGGGAGGCCTTCGGGGAGCTGGCTTTTGGCCGCGGGGCGTACCAGTATGCGCGCGCGGAGGCGGTGACGGCGTGCCGGTTGAGGAAGGTCCCCAAGGTGTTCGTCAAGAGGGCCGTGAAGACGCACCCGGAGGTGGCCCTCAAGGTGGTGGACCTGCTGCGGCTAGAGCTGGTGCGGCACCGGGAGATGGCCAGGTGCCTCAGGCCCTACAAGGCCGAGGCCAAGCTGGCGAACCTGCTGCCGATCCTGGCGCGGAGGTTCGGCGGCGAAGAGGAGGGCAGGTTGGTGATCCGGCTGCGCCTGACGCAGGAGGAGCTAGCCAAGATTATCTCGTCCACCCGCGAGTCGGTCACCGTCGCCTTGGCCGACCTGAGACGGCGAGGCGTGCTCGCAGTGACGGACGGGCGCATGATCATCCTGGACCCCGCTGCCTTGGCGTTGGTAGCCGGCGAGTAGAAAGGGAGTGGCCAGGGATCCGCAACTACTACTCGCCCCAGACAATCACTTCATACGATGCGTTTCTCGCAGCTTCTGCTCCAGCAAGCTTGCCAAGGGCACGCCGGCAAATACCAGGTGATCCACGAGGTCGGCGTACACCTGCAGGGAAGCGAAGTCGCGGCAGCGATGAGCTCGTCGCTGGCATCTGGGTGCTTTGAGCGGGCAAGCGTATTCCGAAGGGTTCGGCTGGCAGTTCATCTCGGCAGAGTTGGGGGCCCAAGAGATCGACAAGTACGGCCGGACTCCACGATCTGCTGCATCCCGGTTAGCCAGGTTTCACGCTGCTCACCACGCTCTCACCACGCCCTGTTGGTAGGTTGACGACAGAGGCGTAAAGAACGCAAACCGGCGAGAGGAGGGCTGTGATGGTCGAGTAGAGATAAGGGTAGAGAGTTAGAAACTACCGCTACTTATCGGAAGGAGATAAGCATTGAGTGACCACGAACAGGATAGAAAGAAGGTCACCACAACCATCGCCGGGATCCCGGCGATCCCGGACAGCAGCCTCGCGCGGGACGCCACGGAGTTCGTGCGCGACACCAGCACGCAGCTGCTCTACGACCACTCGCGCAGGGTGTACCTCTGGGGCGCCCTGCTGGGCGGGCGGCGCGGGCTCGCGTTCGACCCCGAGCTGCTCTACATCGGCGCGATGTTTCACGACATCGGGCTGATCGAGGGGCATCGCAGCCCCGACGAGCGGTTCGAGATCGACGGAGCCAACGCGGCTCGTCGGTTCCTCGAGCAGCACGGGGTGCCCGAGGCCGACGTGATGACGGTTTGGGAGGCCATCGCGCTGCACACGACTCCGGAGATCCCGCGGTACAAGCAGCCGGAGGTCGAGCTGGTGAGCGCGGGCGTCGAGCTCGACGTCCTCGGCCAGCACTTCGACGACGTGCCGGCGGCGGTCCGCGACGAGGTCCTCGCCGCGCACCCCAGGCCCGGCTTCAAGGCAGGCATCGTCGACGCGTTCGCCGACGGCATGCGCTTCAAGCCCGACACGGCCTTCGGGACAATGAACGTCGACATCCTGGAGGCCAAGATACCCGGCTACGTGCGACCCAACTTCTGCGACTTCATCGCGAGCTCCCCGTTCGCGGAGTGAAAGGAGACCTCAATTGACTGACGAGCGACATCCACCGACGAGGACCAACGATTCCGGCATCCCCATGCCGAACGACGAGCACTCGCTGACCGCCGGCCCGAACGGACCGACCGTCCTGCACGACGCGCATCTGGTCCAGAAGATGCAGCACTTCAACCGCGAGCGGGTCCCGGAGCGGGTCGTGCACGCCAAGGGCAGCGGAGCGCACGGCTTCTTCGAGGTGACCGAGGACGTCACCCAGTGGACCAGCGCCAGCTTCCTCTCCGAGGTCGGCAAGCGCACGCCGATGTTCGCGCGCTTCTCGCAGGTGGCGGGCGAGCTCGGCAGCGCCGACACGGTTCGCGACCCGCGCGGCTTCGCGCTCAAGTTCTACACCGACGAGGGCAACTACGACATGGTCGGCAACAACACGCCGACGTTCTTCTTGCGCGACGCGATCAAGTTCGAGGACTTCATCAGCTCGCAGAAGCGGATGCCCGACACCGGGCTCAGGTCCAACGACATGCAGTGGGACTTCTGGACGCTGTCGCCGGAGTCCGCGCACCAGGTCGCGATCCTCAT
>JAWWQA010000370.1:0-2834 GCA_033854695.1 Rubrobacteraceae bacterium | reverse complement strand
ATACCGGCGATGGTCCTTCTGGAAGGAAAAACTGTTCCGAGAGTTCGTCCGAAGCGACAGCCCGCCCATAGTTTAGGAGCAGGATTCACCCTATGACATTCATCATATTGAACTCACGACGATCTTCACTACCAGGTACTTGTCGGCACCGTTACAGTGCTGGATACAATAGCAATAAAGGAGGTGAGATGCTACCAAGAGCAGAAGAAGCCAGTCTACTCCGAGGAGAACCTGCTTGTGACGAGGGACGACACAGTGATCTTCACGAAGTACCCATACGACGAAGGGACGCTGTCAGAACCTTGCCGGTTCCCACCTACCCCGACCTTGCCTGCGAGCTCGCCACGGTCACTGGTAGCTCGCGAGGCATAGGGGCTGCGGCTTTCAAGTCGAGCGCTGCCTATTGGTCGGCCGTAGCGGGACGCAGATCAAAGGAGAGATAAGATGACATATCGTTCATTCCGCTTTGGCGTTGTGGCCGCCCAGGCGCACTCGGGCGAGGCATGGACGCGAAAGGCTCGTAGGGTCGAAGAGTTAGGCTACGCGACATTGCTGATGCCTGATCGTCTGCTCGGTCCCCTGCTGTCGCCGTTGCCAGCGCTCGCCGCTGCGGCTGCCGCCACTACCTCCATCCGCCTCGGTACATTCGTGCTGGCCGCGGGATGGCGCAATCCAGTTCTCTTGGCTCGCGAGTGTGCCACACTCGACTTCCTCTCAGACGGGCGGTTCGAACTTGGCCTTGGTGCGGGGGTGGGAGGGGAAGACGCCGTACGGGCCGGCTTCCCGCAAGAGCAGCCGGGGGCTCGCGTAGACCGTCTGGCTGAGACCCTTAGCATCGTGGGAGCTATCCTTGGCGGCCAGGAGGAGAATGAGAGCGATCTCCCCTACACGGGGACCAGTTCGCAGGGCTACCCGCCGCCGGTTCAGAAGCCGCGACCGCCGATCCTGGTGGCTGCGGGGGGAAAGCGCTCCTTGGCGCTGGCGGGGAGGGAGGCTGACATCGTTGCCCTCGGCGTTCGTCCCGACCAGGGAGAAGCGATTCTAGCCGAGAAGATCGGTTGGCTGCGCCATGAGGCGGGGGAGCGGTTTACACAACTGGAGCTCAACTTAAACCTGGTGGCGGTCATCGGCGAAGGGCATCCAGAGAGGCGAACACGAGAACGGCTTCAAGCCCTCTTTGGCCTAGACCTGGACGAGCTCGTTCACGGAGGATCTCCCTTCGTAGTGTCGGGCACCACAGAGGAGATGTGCGAGCAGCTTCTCGGACTCCGAGAGCGGCTGGGAGTGTCCTACATAACGGTTGCTGACGAGCTCATGGACACCTTCGCGCCGGTTGTCGAACGATTGGCGGGCATCTGACAGCGGTGTTCACAATGATTGATCCCCTCCCGACAGGGAGCTTGGCAGGGAAGACGGAAGATATATCGAACAGGTGAAGGGTTGGAGGATCAACGATACTGAACACCGCTGTAGGCGGCTTCGCGGGCGTGCCCAACTCCGGCAAAAAAGTGCCAAAACACACCTTATCCGTTAAGACCGGTGGAATGCGGAGAAGAGCCTACGCCACTACATCGTTATGTTCATGCTCTTATTCTTTCCGTCGGTCGAGTACCACCACCCCAACCGCGTGTCCCAGCACCAGTACTCATATCCTCCCGCCGGATTGAACTTGGTGCCCCAATACCAGTCGCAATACGCTTGCCCCTGGTCCTGGGCAAACGCAGGCAAGGCCAAAGCGAGCATCGCTACCCCTACCACAACCGCCGCAATCACCATCTTCATAACAAACCTCCATTCCTCTCGATAGGTGCAGGCTTCACGGCCCGAAGAAGAACTTATACAGCCACGAGCGGCGCTCTGAGGACTCTGGCTGTACCTCGCGCTATTGTCGGTAGCTCCCGAGGGCTTCTCGGACCCTTCTCGTCGCTCTGGCGCGGTCTCAAGCTCGGGTATGCGCTGAGCCATCTGCATGATAATTGTGTCTTTACGCTCTACTTCCCGGCGGAGCCACTCTATCTGATCCTCGCTTGCTGAGATCCGCTCTTGCACGCTGGCGACTAGCTGCGCCTCGTCGTCGGTTAGGTGACGACTGTCGGCTTGGTTAGTAGACGACTCGTCGGTATGCTGCTCCCGACTAGTTGCATCGAGCAACACGTACACCTGCCCATCAACCTTCATGCTGTCAAGTGTGCCACGCCTAATGCGCCCACGTACAGCATCCACGGTGATACCTAAGATCTCGGCAGCCTCTTGTACTGTGTTCATTTGGTCCGCACGGCTAGCCTCTTGGTTAGTCGCACCTAGTCGACGGACAGTCGGTTGGTCGCGGCTAGTCTCGGTTAGTCGGTTGGCTTCGCCTAGCCAGCCAGGATCTGGGTTAGTCGCTTGGTTGGGCATAGGCACAGCTTAGAACAGCGCTTGTTTACAAGAAAGTGAAACTTCGCGGAAGCACAATAGGTAGTGATGCAACTCCCCAACTGCCCACTAAATAGGATAAATAAACGGTTTCTGATTAACGGTGAAGTAGAGATATAGCGTTGCACTTCTTAAAAAAGGTTCATCTTGTGGCCTATATTTCGGGGTGTTATTAATCCGACTTTCCGCCCCCCCTACTACGGGTTTTGAGAATTTTCCTTCTCGGCACACGTACCACGAACGATTTACCTGCAAAACCCAATAATCGGTTACCTCAAATACTCGATTTCGCTAGGATGGGTAAGGCGCAAGAGAACCGAAATCGTCCATCAATTCAGCTATTCACTTCGACGGAACGCTTTTCAGAGAGCCCGCCCTGATCGCCAAGATTCAACCCGAAACCGAAAAAAGAGTTACAA
>JAWWQA010000369.1:0-3054 GCA_033854695.1 Rubrobacteraceae bacterium | reverse complement strand
CTGTAGCTTCCTAATGCTAGGCTTCGACCGTCCCGTTTCCTACCCCCACCGAGGCGCTAAAGGCATATGTGGATCAACAACTACCCCGACCTGATCACCCAAACCCAAGAGTAACTGCTCGAACGCGAAAAGAGCCTCCGAGGCACCGCTCTTGAGAACCGGGTAAAGAGATGCTCAGGTTGCTCAAGAGCGGTGCCTACCCCCAAGCCAGCTAAGGCTCGCCAAGGCCCCCGGCTACAGCTCACGCCAGAGATAAGGCGTTGGTGGAAGACTTACCGGGAGGACGGTCTCCAAGCTCTCTTCTTGGAGGACAAAACGCACCTCCGCTGGGCCAACAACGAGGAGTGAGTTGGCCCACAGGCGCTCGTTGGCTTGGAGGAGAAGATCAAAGCGGGCCAGATCTCCCGTCTGGAAGAGGTGAGGGTATTTTTGGAGGAGCACTTCGGCATCCACTACGAAGGAGTGAGCGGTCTTAGCCGATTACTCAAGCGCCACCAGATCAAGCTCAAGACCGGGCGCCGTCGCAACCGCGAAGCCTCCGAAGAAGAACAGGCGGCTTTTAAAAAAGTGATCATGGCCTTGCCAGGCCGCCCCGAAGCCATGAAAATGGGACCGTCGCCTCGCTGACGTCGGCTTAGCCTGGTGCCGCCAAAGCCCGTAAAAAAGTGTGACGCGGGAGCCTCAGGCACCCCGAACTGTTGCCTTAGAGCACGAACACCAGATTCTCCACCAAAGAGGCTCCTCCCGGCGGCAGAAGATGTCCCCGGCCGAAGGGAGATAAATGGATAGAGTCGTCGAACGGTGCTGCGGTCTCGACGTGCACAAGGCGTCGGTCACCGCTTGCGTTAGAGCCACCGCTGGCGGCGAGGTCCGCCAGGAGATCAGGGAGTTCTCGCCACCACCACCCGGGGCCTTTTGTTGCTCAGGGATTGGCTGGCCTCTTTCGGGGTGACGCTCGTCGGCATGGAGGTGCCGGGCGTATACTGGAAGCCTATCTACTACATGCTGGAGGACGACTTCGAGTGCTGGCTGCTAAACGCCCGGCACCTAAAAAACGTCCCCGGCAGGAAGACCGACGTTAAAGATGCGGCGTGGATCTGCCAGCTTTTAGAGCACGGGCTGGTACGCCCCAGCTTCGTGCCCCCCAAAGAGATAAGGGAATTAAGGAACCTCACCCGTTACCGCAAGACGCAGATCGAGGAGCGCACAAGAGAGGTTCAGCGCCTGGAGAAGGTGCTCCAGGATGCGGGCATCAAGCTCTCCTCGGTGGCCACCCGCGTGCTTGGTGCCTCCGGAAGGGCGATGCTCGATGCACTGGTTGACGGCACCACCGATCCCGAGATACTGGCGGAGTTGGCTCGGGGGAGGTTGCGCTCGAAGATACCGGCTCTGAGGGAAGCATTGGAGGGACGATTCTCCTCCCATCATGCCCTCATGGTCGGAAGGATCCTCTCCCACATCGACTACCTGGATGAGTCCATTGGTGAGCTGAGTACCGAGATAGAGCGGGTTAACTTCGCCCCTTTCTCCGAGGAGGTTGAGCTCTTGGAGACCATACCGGGCGTGAACCGCAGGACGGCAGAAGTTCTGATCGCGGAGATAGGGGCGGACATGAGCCGCTTTCCCACCCATTCTCACCTGGCCTCATGGGCAGGCATGTGTCCGGGCAACGACGAGTCGGCGGGTAAGCGCCGCTCGGGCAAGACCCGCAAGGGCTCCAAGTGGCTACGCAGTGCGCTGAGCGAAGCGGCACACGCGGCCTCGCGTTCGAAGGGAACTTACCTCTCGGCTCAGTACGCGCGCCTCAGAGGACGGCGTGGCCCCAAGAAAGCCGCGGTGGCAGTCGGGCACTCGATCCTGGTGATCTGCTACCACGTGCTGGAGCGCAAAGTGCCCTACGAGGATCTCGGCGAAGACCACTTCCAGCGTCGTCGGTGCGACCAGGCGCAGGCCAAGCGACTGGTCCGTCAGCTGGAGAAACTCGGGCACAGAGTCGTGCTCGAATCGCTACCTCAACCCGCATAGGAGGCCGCCACTCGACCGGATTTTCACACCAGAGTAAAGTAAGCTAGCTGCTCTGCAAGCCCGGTGCAGTCGTCGTCTATCACCTTGCGTCCCACCCGCTTGAGCGCCGTAAGACCCAGGACGCTCTTCAGATCCTAAAAGGGGAGAAACATCACTCGCTAAGAAGAAGCCTCGATCCTTGAGTCGAGGCGGTTCACGAGGGTCTTGCGGTTCTTGTTCCTGACCTCGTAATCCCGGAGACGCCTGATCTCCTCGACGCTCAACTCGTTCAACCTTTCGCTTATTTGGCCGACGTTCAACGAATCGTAGTCCGCTAACGGCAGGTTGTCACCTCCCTGGCTCTCGGCTTCGCTATTGCTCCTCTCAGCCTCCTCGGCCCGCCTCTCGGCTTCCTCGGTGCGCCCCTGAGCCTCCTCTGTGCTGCTCTCAGCCTCTTCAGCTCGTCTCTGGGCCTGCTCAACTTGCCTCTCGGCTTCCTCAGCTCGCTTCTCGGCTTCTCCGGTGCTTCTTTCAGCCTCCTCAGCTCGCCTCTCAGCCTCCTCGGCTCGCTTCTCGACCTCTTCAACTCGGCTTTGGGCTTCCTCAGCGCTTCTTTCAGCCTCATCAGCTCGCTTGTCAGCTTCTCCGGTGCTTCTTTCAGCCTCCTCAGTTTGTCTCTCGGCTTCGCTCCTGCTCCTCTCAGCCTCCTCAGCGCGCCTCTGTGCTTCCTCAGCCTGTATCTCAGCCTCTTCGGCTCGTCTCTCAGCTTCCTCGACACGCCCCTCGGCTTCCTTGATGTTACGTTCAGCCTGCTCAGCTCGCCTCTCGGCTTCCTCAGTTCGTCTCTCAGCCTCCTCGGTGCGCCTCTGGGTCCTCGACGTGCCCCCCTGGTAGAAGAATATAGAGTCAAGGAAATCCATATAGGTATCCGTCAACGTTTGCGTGAGCTCCCGTGTAGCCTCCTGCGCACGCTGCTGTTGATCAGCCAACTGCTGCGTCATCTGTAGAGTGCCCTCAGCTTGAGTGCGAAGGTTGTTCATCACAGTCTTG
>JAWWQA010000368.1:0-13120 GCA_033854695.1 Rubrobacteraceae bacterium | reverse complement strand
CAGCCGACGTTTATAAAGCTGATCGTCGACAGGGCCACGGGACGCCTGCTAGGGGCAGAGACCGTCGGGGGGAACGCGGACAAGTACGTGGACATCTGCGCCACGGCCATCTGGGGCGAGCTCTCCTACCCGGACCTCGTTAACCTGGACCTCGCCTATGCTCCACCCTTCGGCCCCACCCTGAGCCCGGTCATAGCGGCCGCAAGCGTCCTCGCCAACAATTTCGAGAAGGAGACCGAAGGCGTCAGGGCCACGGAGTAACCATTAGGGTATTGGTGCGGTGGGCACAACCTCTGGTACGTTATTCACGGATAAGCTCGATACGTGGTGCCTTAACCGACCTTAACCAAAAGTTTGCTGGCAGTTAACCCAAGGCTCTGTCCCCACCCCTATACTGCCCTCCTGTTCTCGTGTGGCGGGATCGCCACGCCGCACGCAGGGGAGAGGAGGCCTGGTAGACCATGAAGCTGGCGCTGGACGTTTGGTACGAACTCTGGGACAAGGTCGGTAGCGAAGGCGGACCTGACCCCAACCGCCATCCTGATGAAGAGGATCGCAACTACCCGTGGCGGGAGGATTACCTGGCCTGGATCAGGAGCAAGGAGGCACGTAGCGACAGCCGTTGAGAACAGGCTGGGATCATTCGGCTCCCGTTTCTTCGCAGATGTGTATATGCTCATGCCGGTGCCCACGCCGAGCACCTTTTGGAGAAAGGATATCGTGGACCAGACGACGAGAGTAGATAACGAAGTAGCCCTGGCATGGTTGGAAAACTCGTTAGAGTATGCTCGTAGCCAAGGCCAGGCAAGGCTCGCGGTGCTCCTGGCGTCCGTCCGAACCGAGATCGTGTTCGAGATGAAACTTGTGTAGAGTGCCAAAAGCGCGCCGTTGAGCTTTTTAGGGACCTCGGTGATCTTACCGGGGTCTCTCTTTCTGCTACCGAGTAAGGCGCAGCAGCAGGGGCGCAGCGCTATGCAGTAGGGAGACAACATATTGGAGTCCAATGAGAGGCTCCAGCCCTTTCGTTTAGAAAAACATAGTGTTAACCGAACGAAAACTCCCGGTTAAATCCCGACGCGGAACGCCCTCCCGGATCGCTAGTTTATCGATAGTTCTCTCTAGACTGGGATGCGAGCGACGGCTCGATCTATGTCCTCCTCGGAATATTCGAGGTCCACGAGCTGGCCGGCCAGGTAAGCTTCGTAGGCTCCCAGATCGAAGTGGCCGTGACCGCAAAGGTTAAATAGGATCACCGGCTCCTCCCCTGCCTCTCTGGCCTCTAGAGCCAGATCTATGGTTGCCTTGATGGCATGGTTCACCTCGGGAGCGGGGATTATACCCTCGGCCTGCGCGAACGTCACCCCGGCCTCGAAGGTCGGATTCTGGGGGTAGGCCCACGCCTCGACGAGCCCCTCGTCAACCAGGGCCGAGACTATAGGAGAATCGCCGTGGTAGCGCAAACCGCCGGCGTGGATGCCGGAAGGGACAAAGGTGTGACCGAGAGTGTACATCTTCATCATTGGCGTAGTGCCGGCGGTGTCACCGAAGTCATAGACGTAGCGGCCCTTCGTCAAGGTCGGGCACGAGGAGGGCTCGACGGCTACGATGCGCGTTCCGCGCCCGTTCACCAGGTTCTCCCGGATGAACGGGAATGCCGCGCCTCCAAAGTTCGAGCCGCCACCGACGCAGCCGACGACCACTTCCGGGTACTCGCCAGCCAACTCCATCTGTTTGAGTGCCTCCTGCCCGATCACCGTCTGGTGCAAGAGGACGTGGTTCAGGACGCTCCCCAAAGAGTACTTCGCGTCGTCGTTCGTCGCAGCATCCTCGACGGCCTCGCTTATGGCGATGCCGAGGCTCCCAGGGGAATCTGGATCCTCTTCGAGGATGTTGCGCCCCGCTTGCGTAAGATCGGTGGGGCTCGGGTGTACCGTAGCCCCGTAGGTCTCCATCATGATGCGCCGGTATGGCTTCTGTTCGTGCGAAACGCGGACCATATAGACCGTGCATTCAAGGCCCATCTGGCGGCAGGCGAAGGCGAGCGAGGAGCCCCACTGGCCCGCGCCGGTCTCGGTGGTGAGGCGCTTTACGCCTTCCTGCTTGTTATAGAACGCCTGAGGGACGGCGGTGTTCGGCTTGTGGCTGCCCGTTGGCGAGCCGCCCTCGTACTTGTAGTAGATGTGGGCAGGGGTATCGAGGGCTCTTTCGAGGCGCCGGGCGCGGAAGAGGGGGGTGGGACGCCAGAGCGCGTAGATCTCACGCACCTCCTCTGGGATGGCGACGTAAGGCTCCGCCGTCACCTCCTGGCGAATGACCTCCTCCGTGAAGATGGGCGTGAACGCCTCGGGACCCACGGGCTCACGCGTGGCCGGATTTAACGGCGGCGCGAGCTCGAACGGCAGATCCGGGACGATGTTGTACCAGCTCTCCGGTAATGCCTTCTCATCGAGCAGAAACTTCGTAGGATCCACGCAAACCTCCGATTTCCCAGCCGTCAGCGGTCAGCCATCAGCTTACAGCTTTTCGTACCGCCAGGCTGGGGGACGATCCTCGCTGCGTGGGTATAATGGCAGGCATCCGCGAAGCTGGCCGGCAGAGTAACTGACCAGCTTGCTCCCTACGAGGGATATAACAGCGCCTCGTAGACGGCAAGCGACATCTCCTGGATGGCATCGCGGGCCTCGTACTCGCCGGTACCGCTGGCGAGTACGACGAGATAGTAGCGCTTCTCGTCGCCCCGGTAATCTCTGTAGAACACGATGCCAGCGTCGCCGAAGTTGTCGTCGTAAGAGCCGGTCTTGTGCGCCACGCGGACGTCTTGGGGGAGCTTCTCCGGGATACGGTCCTCGACAGAGGTCTCGGTCATGGCATCCAGCATCTCGGCGGAGAGTTCCTCGCTCGTATACTGTGGGTCGGAGATCTTCTCGAGCAGGAGCAGCACGTCACTCGGGGTCGTGTAGTAGCCGGAGAGATAACCTGAATACGAGCTGTTCTCGATCCCCGCGCTCTCGAGCTCGGCCCTTATCTTCTCTTCCCCGAGGCGGCGATCTAGCATCGTCCACGCGGTGTTGTCGCTGTAATTGACGAGGCGGTAGGCGCACTCGCGCAGGCTCATAGAGTAATCCAACGAGAAGCCGTTGAGCCCGCCGGAATCGTACGCCTGGATATCATCGGGGAGGAGGGAGATCTCCTCATCGAGGTCAATCTCTCCCCGCGCTGCGGCTCGATAGAGCGCCGCGAGCGTCGGCAGTTTGCCGATGCTGGCCGCCATGAACTCCTCGTCGCCCCGTAGCGAAACCCTCGTCCCGGATACGGGCTCGAGTACCGCCACCCCATAGACGCCCTCGTGCTCTTCCGCTATCTCCTCGAGCCGACCCCGCAACTCCTCCGCATCGAAGCCCGGTGCCACCTCCGGTAGGACCGGTGCCACCTTCGGCAGGGCCGGTGCACTCGCGATGGCCGGCCGTGCGACCGTCTCGATAGCATCTCGCTCCCAAGCTAAGCCCCCGGTAAAGAGCAAGACGAGCCACGCGCAGAGAACGGCCAACGTGACCGAGAGCCCCTGCAAAGCCCACCGGCGCCAGACGACCCGACGGACTCGCGCTAGATCTTCTCTCCTCTCGGTCCCACCCGCTAACTTCTCCGGATCAAGTAACCGCACCACCGGAAACTCCCTCCGTGTCCAACATCGAAACTACGTATTACAGGCTACAAGTCACACGTACCTTACGAGTACACTACATAACTTAACAGATTTTAACAGAGCTACGCCGGTGAGATCTCTCTCCTTGGGAGAGTACATGAGGCGAAGTTAGAGAGATCTTGTATGTGGTGGAGTGCGGCTGGCCACCTGGAAGGTCTTGGGGAACGCTTTTGGGTAGATCGGTACGTGGTCGGAGGTAGCTCTCCGGCGATCCTTTTGTTCGCGGATCTAGGTCCGATTCGAGAGATGCTCATCGAGGAAAGCGGCGATCTTGGGGTAGGCGTCGAGGCGGTTCTTTAGCTTGGCGAGGCCGTGGCCCTCATCCTCGTAGAAGAGGTATTCGACCACACCGCCGTGCTCGCACACCTTCTCCACGATCTGCTCGGCCTCCCCAACCGGGACACGGGGGTCGTTCTTACCGTGGATCACCATGAGTGACGCGTTTATCTTCCCGGCCTTGTGGATGGGGCTGATAGATTCCAGGAACTCCCGGTCGCGCTCCAGGGAGCCGTACTCGGGCTCGCGCAGGGCGCGCCGGTAGCTGCCAGTGTTCTCGAGGAACGTGACCATGTTGGCGATACCTACTATGTCGACGCCTGCGGTCCACAGCTCCGGGTACTCCGTGAGGGCGGCGAGCACCATGAAACCGCCGTAGGAGCCACCCATCACGGCGATCCTCTCGTGCCCCCGCCCGCGCAACCAATGTGCAGCGTAGGCCAGGTCCCTGACAGAGTCCATGCGGAGGTAAACGTCGTCGAGGTGGGTGAAGGCTTTACCGTAGCCCGTCGAGCCGCGCACGTTCGGGGCAAAGACGGCGTAGCCACGGTTCAGGATGTACTGGGTTACGGGAGCGAAGAGGGGCCGTGATTGCGCCTCCGGGCCGCCGTGGACGTTTACGACTACCGGGGCCTTCTCCGCGTCGGGCTCGTAGAAAAGGGCAGGTATTTCTCGCCCGTCGAAGGACGGATACCTGACGACCTTCGGTCGCCGGAAGGTGCTCCTCGGAACCCCTGCGGTCGAGGAGCGGGTCAGGCGCCGGGGCTCCCCGTCGGGCAGGTCCACGAGCCATACATCCGGGTTGCGGTTCGGGCCGGTCAGGGTGAAGGCGAGCCGGGTTCCGTCGGGCGAGAACTCGAAGCCGCCGATGATGCCCTCCGGCATCTCCGGTCCCGGCACGCGCCTCCCCTTGCCGTTGAAGAGCATGAAGTTCGAGTAGCCCTCGATGTTGCGGCTAACGGCGAGCCAGCGACCATCCTCAGAGAGCTCGACCTCCTCGACGTCTCGATCGTCGGGGGTGAGGTACTCTATCTCCAGCGTCGAGAGGTCCAGGCGCGCCAGACGCACGAAGTCCCCGTCACGGTCTGTAGCGAGGAAGACATTCCTCCCGTCCGGCGTCACCCGCGCCCCGGAGAAGCGTGCGTCACCCTCGTGCGGGGTGAGTAAAGTGGGCTCGCCGCTCGAGAGGTCGAGCCTGTAAAGATCGTTGTTAAGGTTCGAGTAGTGGCGGGAGACGATCAGGAAAGAGCCGTCCGGCGCCCAGCCCGAGACCGTGTGATAGCCCGAGGTCTCCCACACCGTCTCGGGCTCTCCATTGACGGAGTCGAGATCCTGCACGAACACGTCGAAGTCTGTTCCGTTGCGGCGCGTTGCGGTGTAGGCGATACGCTTACCATCCGGCGAAAAGTCTCCGAAGTAGTGGATCGCGGCGGGCGACCGCGTCAAGTCCCGCTCCTCCCAGTTCTCCAGCAGAAAGAGCTGGGAGCGCTCGTTGCCACCAGCGTCCATACTGAAGAGGAGCCTGTTCTCCGTGGGAGAGTAGTGGATGCCCGAGACCCGTTCCTCGTAGAAGGTTAGCTGCTCCGGCCAGCCGCCTCCGGTGGAGACTTCCCACGCTTGAGGAACACCAGTAATATCGGTAAGAAAAGCGATGCGTTGGCCATCGGGCGACCAGGTAGCGCCGTATGCGGCACGGATCTTGAGGTAACGCGCGAACTCGTAAGGCAAACGGACTCCTCACTTTCGAACAATAGCAGATTAAAGCACGGGGCAACCCGGAAAGCTTTCCTAGATCTCGGGGCTTCGTTTCGCGGCGCCGTGCGCGGGCATATACTTTGTGAGGAATACAACGCAAGAGGGGTGATTTCTTGAGCTTCGAGGATACCAACTACTTCTTCGGGCGCGCCATGAAAGTGATGGACGTGGGGCGCAACATCGAGGACCTGCTCGTCACCCCGAACCGATCCGTCTCGGTGAAGATACCCCTCGAGATGGACGACGGGCACATCCAGGTATCCCAGGGATACCGGGTACAGCACAACAACGCCCGAGGGCCGTACAAGGGAGGATTGCGCTACGCCGCCGATGTGGACCTGGACGAAGTCCGATCGCTAGCCTCACTGATGACGTGGAAGGCGGCCCTCGCCGAGATACCGTATGGCGGAGCCAAAGGCGGCATCGCGGTCAATGTCAGGGAGCTCAGCCGCGGGGAGTTGGAGCGGCTCACGCGACGGTTCGTCAACCGGATTCATGAAGTCATCGGCCCTCAGACCGACATCCCGGCCCCGGACATGAACACCAACGCGCAGGTGATGGCCTGGTTCATGGACCAGTACTCGACCCTCCACGGCCACACTCCGGCCGTCGTCACCGGCAAGCCGGTCGACCTCTACGGTGCCGAAGGTCGCGAGCCGGCGACGGGACGCGGCGTGGTGTATGTGATCGAGGAGTTCCTCAAAGACGAGGGCAAGGACGTCGCAGAGACCACCTTCACCATTCAGGGCCTCGGCAACGTCGGCTTGTTTGCGGCTCAGTTCCTCGACGAGCTGGGTGCCACGATCATCGGCGTCTCCGACGTCTCAGGCGGCATCTACGAGGAGGAGGGGCTCCCCGTGCAGGAGATCCTGGCCCACGTCCGCAACGGCGGGGACGTGGAAGGCTACGCGCGGGGCAGCGCCATCAGTAACGAGGAGCTAATTACGCTGCCTGTCGACGTCTTGGTTCCGGCGGCGATAGGCAATGTCATAAACGAGTCGAACATGCGGGAGATACAGGCCTCCTACATCGTCGAGGCAGCAAATGGCCCGGTGACGCCGACGGCCGACGAGCATCTCAATGAGAGAGGCGTGGTCATCGTCCCGGACATTCTGGCCAACGCGGGCGGTGTGATCGTAAGCTACTTCGAGTGGGTGCAGAACCTGCAGAACTTCTCGTGGAAGGAGAAGCGGGCGAACCAGGAGCTTCACGCCAAGATAACGGAGGCCTACCACAAGGTCCACAAGCTCGCCGGGCGCAGCAATTTGGACCTCAGGACAGCAGCGTTCGTTGTAGCCATCGGTCGAGTTGGCAAGGCAACCGTGCTACGAGGCATATACTAGGAGACGGGGATGAACGAGGATAGGCAGCGCAACGTCGATTTCTTCCAGTTTCTCTCGGACGAGGAGCGGGCGGAGTTCGCCGAGGCTGCTGAGCTCGTGGTTTTCGCGCCAGGAGAGAACCTGATCGAGGAGAAGGCCGAACCTAGCAGCCTCTTCGTCCTGACCTCAGGAAAGGTTGAGGTTTGCAAGCGCATCCCGGGCCACGACGACAGACTCCTCGCCGTTCTGGACGCCACGAACGAGCGGACGGTCGTCGGTGAGCGGGGACTACTTACCGACAGTAGGACCTCTGCGACGGTCAGGGCACAGGTAGAGGTCGAGGCTGTAAAGATACCCCGGAAGAAGTTCCAGGCTATGATCCGGGAGGGCAGGCCGGCCGCCTACAAGCTAGCCTACTGCATCTCGCGTACTCTGACGCAGAGGCTCAGACGTCTCGACGAGCAGGTCGTCGAGACCATCCGCGAGCTGGACCACCGGCGTGAGACCGACCTCGATGCGTTCCGGGACAAGCTCATGACCGAGTGGAGCTTGTTGTAGAGGAGAGAAAATGCATGTAGCACGTCTGGAGGGGTTGCCTTTGTTCGAGGACCTCACCTCCGAGGAGAAGGCCGAGCTCGGGGCACTCCTCGAACCCGCGAGCTTCGGAGCAGGTACGAAGATTCTCGAGGAAGGCGCTCCCACAGGGTACCTCTACGTCATTACCTCCGGTGCCGTCGAGGTCTCCAAGGAAGTCTTTCCCGGCCACCGGCAATGCCTAGCGATTCTGGAGAAGCCGGCGATCGTAGGCGAGATAACACTCATAAACGGGCCTCGTGCCACCGCGAGCGTCATGGCCCAAGGGCCGGTCGAGGCCTGGCGCCTCTCCCACGAGACTTTTCTGGAGAAGCTGGAGGCCGGCTCCCTCGCAGCCTACAAGGTCGCCTACCAGATCGGACGTATCCTCGCCGAGCGCATGGCAAAGACTGATGAGTCCATAGCGGAGATAGTCGCCCAGCTCGAAAAATCCGACCGCGACTTCGAGGCCTTCCGGGATAAGCTTATACAGGAGTGGAGCTTTTAGGCACCATTTACCCGAAGCACCCGTAAAGATCGAGAGGCTAGAGACGTGACCGAAACCGGAATCAAGATGACCGCCGAAGAGCTGCTCGGGTTGACAGACGACGGGAAGCGCTACGAGCTCGTAGATGGAGAGTTGAGGGAGATGGCGCCTGCGGGAGCGCGGCACGGGAGGGTTGCGATGAAGCTGGCCTCACGGTTGGATCGGCACGTAGAGGTGAACCGCCTTGGCATGGTGCTCGCGGCAGAGACCGGGTTCAGGATCTCCCGAAACCCGGACACGGTCCGTGCCCCGGACGTCTCCTTCGTGGCGCGGGAGCGCATACCTCCCGAAGGTCCACCCGAAGGATACTGGGATCTGGCTCCAGATCTGGCAGTCGAGGTAGTGTCGCCGAACGACACCGCCGCCCAGGTTCAATCGAAGGTCCAGATGTGGCTGGAGTACGGTGTCCGCCTGGTGTGGGTAGTCTATCCAAAGACCCGCGCCATTATGGCTCACAAGTCCTTGAAAGAGATAACCACATTTACCGCCGAAGATACCCTGGACGGAGGACAGGTGGTTTCTGGCTTCGAGTGTGCGGTCGCCGAAATCTTCGAGTAGTAACCGGTAGGCTACTCTCAAAGTGCGCTACGTCAATACATGCTAACTTATCTACGGGCAAGATAGGAGGAGCAAGATAGTGGACACGAAGACAAACATCGAGAACATCTGCGAAGAGGTTATAAAGAGGAACCCCGGCGAGTCCGAGTTCCATCAGGCCGTCCGTGAGGTCGTAAATTCTTTAGGCCCCGTGCTCGAGAAGCACCCCGAATTCGTGGAAGAGAAGATCATAGAGAGGCTCTGCGAACCCGACCGGCAGATCATGTTCCGGGTGCCCTGGCAGGACGACGAGGGCCAGGTCCACGTCAACCGCGGCTTCCGCATCGAATTCAGCAATGCTCTGGGCCCTTACAAGGGCGGTCTGCGCTTCCACCCCTCCGTCTACCTGGGGATCGTCAAGTTCTTAGGCTTCGAGCAGATCTTCAAGAACAGCCTCATCGACTTAGGGATAGGCGGCGGCAAGGGCGGATCGGACTTCGACCCCAAAGGCAAGTCCGACAGCGAGGTGATGCGTTTCTGCCAGAGCTTCATGACCGAGCTCTATAGACATATCGGCGAGAATACCGACGTTCCCGCAGGAGATTCCGGCGTCGGGCCACGCGAGATCGGCTACATGTTCGGCCAGTACAAACGGATCACCAACCGCTACGAGACCGGCACCTTCACCGGCAAGGAGGTCAACTGGGGCGGATCGCAGGTTCGCTTCGAGGCGACGGGTTATGGCTGTGCCTACTTCATGAAGGAGATGCTCGAGACCCTCGAGGAATCCTTCGAGGACAAGACCTGCATCGTCTCCGGCTCAGGCAACGTGGCGATCTACGCTATGGAGAAGATCCAGGACGAGTTCGGCGGTAAGGTGGTTGCCTGCTCCGACTCGGGCGGCGTCATTTACGATGAAAATGGCCTGGATCTGGAGACGGTCAAGCAGATCAAGCTGGAGGAGGGCGGACGCATCTCGGAGTACGCCGACGCCCACGAGCACGCGCGCTACGAAGAGGAGGGCAACATCTGGGAGATCCCCTGCGATGTGGCCGTGCCCTGCGCCACCCAGAACGAGATCGAGGAGGGTGACGCCGAGAAGCTGATCAAGAACAACTGCATAGCTATCGGCGAAGGTGCCAACATGCCCTGCACCCCCGAGGCCGTACACGCCTTTCTGGAGGCTGGCGTAGCCTACGCGCCAGGCAAGGCCGCCAACGCCGGCGGTGTGGCTGTCTCGGCTCTAGAGATGCAGCAGAACGCCGGTCGCCAGTCCTGGAGCTTCGAGTACACCGACGAGCTGCTCAAAGAGATAATGAAAAACATTCACGACCGCTGCCGGGACGCAGCCGAAGAGTACGGCATCCCCGGCAACTACTACCATGGCGCCAACATCGCCGGCTTCGTAAAGGTAGCCCAAGCACTCCTCGCCCAGGGCCTTACCTAAACCGAAATATACTCGTTTAATGTCGTGCGAGACGAAAAGAACCTGGTGCCCGTCCAAAGTGGGGAAAGGGAAAGGAGGAGTTGGACACCAGGGTAACAACTATATTCATACCGCACATATATTCGTATGTCAAGTATGCCTGGCAAAGAACCACCTCCCCAGATCTACGGTTGATAGGCGCTTCTGATGATCTTCTCGTGGGGTGTTTAGTCAGCGGTAGAGTTCTCTAGAACCTCTCCACGACCGTGCGCGCAAGCATGTGCAACGGCAGGTAGTCTGGACCGCCGGCCTTGGAGTCGGTGCCGGAGAGGCCGTAGCCGCCGAAGGGCTGGACACCCACGAGCGCCCCGGTGATGCCGCGGTTGAAGTACACGTTGCCCGCCTTGAACTCGTGGCGAGCCCGTTCGAGGTGGTAGCGGTTCTTGGAGTAGACACCGCCGGTCAGGCCGTAGGGGTTGTCGTTGGCGATGCGGAGAGCTTCGTCGAAGTCGCGAGCTGCTATCACGGAGAGTACGGGACCGAAGATCTCCTCCTGCGCTATCCTCGCCTTCGGATCTACGCCGCCGAAGATGGTGGGCGGCACGAAGTAGCCGCGCTCGGGGTCGCCGGGGTCTGCACCCAAGACGCGCTCGCCCTCGTTCTTGCCGGTCTCGATGTAGCCGGAGATCTTCTCGAACTGGGGCTCGCTTATGACGGGACCCATGGTTACGTCAGGATCTTCGGGGATTCCGACCTTGAGGGCGCGAGCCTTCTCGACTACACGGTTCAGCACCTCATCGTAAACCTCCTGGTGCAAGATGGCGCGGGAGGCAGCACTGCACTTCTGGCCGCTGTAGCCGTAGGCGCTTTTTACGATGTCGCTTGCTGCGGCGTCGAGGTCGGCGGAGTCGTCTATGATCATGGCGTCCTTGCCACCCGTCTCGACGATGACCCGCTTGATCCAACGCTGGTCAGGTATCTGCCTGGCAGCCAGCTCGTTGATCCTCAAGCCCGTCTGCACGGAGCCTGTGAACGAGATGAAGCGCGTGCGTGCGTCGGTGACGAGGTAGTCCCCGATCTCACCTCCATACCCCGGACAGAAGTTCAAGACACCCTCCGGTAGCCCGGCCTCCTCAAAGATTTCAGCGACCTTGGCCCCGATGACCGGGGTGTACTCCGAAGGCTTCATCACGATGGTGTTCCCCGTGACAATAGCGGCACTCGACATGCCGGTCAGTATGGCCGTCGGGAAGTTCCACGGCGCGATGATGGCCCCAACTCCCATCGGCTGGTAGAAGTACCGGCTCTCCTCGCCCGCTATCGAATAGATGTCCACCCCGTCCTTCAGGCGGAGCATCTCGCGCGCGTAGTACTCGAGGAAGTCTATGGCCTCGGCGACCTGTGCGTCGGCCTCAGCCCAGGGCTTGCCGCCTTCGTAGACCTCCCAGGCGAGCATCTCGAACTTGCGTCGCCGCATGATGGCCGCCGCGCGCAAGAGGATGCGCGCCCGCGTCTCCGGCTCCGTCCGGCTCCAGGAATCGAAGGTCTTCGTGGCTGTCTCCAACGCCATGTCAGCCTCGCGTTCGGTGGCCCGTGCTACGCGCCCGACGACCTGTGAGGGATTCGAGGGGTTGACGGAGACAATCTCCCCATCCGTCTCGACCGGCTTGCCGCCGATGATCGCAGGGTAGCTCTTCCCCAAAGAGCCTTCGACCTCCTCGAGGGCGGCTCGCATGGCCTTCTGGTTGGACTCGTCCGTCCAGTCCAGGTACGGCTCGTTCTTGTATGGCAACAGTCCCATGGTCTTCCTCCTGTGAGCGTTTTATCGCTTGACGGCGTTCACGACGCTCCCGATCACGTCCTCGACCACGTAACGGGCTATCTTCGGGTTCTCCTTGAGTCTGCGGGTAGAGTACTCGTACCAGTCTTCGCCAAACGGCACGTATACCCTCACCTTGTGCCCGGCGTTTACAAGTATCCGCCGCAGCTCCTCGTCCACCCCGAGGAGCATCTGGAACTCATAGCCGTCTTTGGAGAGACCCATCTGGTAGATGATGCGTAGGGCGTGCCAGACAAGGTACTCGTCGTGGGTGGCTATGCCAACGTAGATGCCGCCCTTGAGGAGCTCTTCCAGGAGCAGAACGTAGTTTTGCCGGACGACGTCGAAGTCCTTGTAAGCGATCTCGCGCGGCTCGTCGTAAATGCCCTTGCACAGGCGCACCGAGACCCCGGCCTCTACCAAACGCATCACGTCTTTCAAGCTACGCCTCATATAAGCCTGGATAACTGCCCCCATATTTTCGTGGAGCTCGTGCATCTCGAGGACTATCTCGAGGGTTGTGGCGGTGTAGGGGGAGTCCTCCATATCCACCCGCACGAAGCGGTTTCGGTCCGCCGCGTACTCGATGATCTCTTCCAGGTTCCTCCGGCACAGGTCCTCGTCGAGGTCCAACCCGAGCCCCGTGAGCTTGACGGAGATTCCCGAGGCGAGGCCATGCTTCTCCAGGGCGTCCAGAACCCGCTTGTACTGCTCGAGCGTCTCGGCGGCGTCGCTCTCGCTCTCGGTGCTCTCGCCTAAAACGTCCACGGTGGCCACGCAGCCTTCGCGGTTTAGAGCTCGTATGGTCTCCACAGCCTCTTCCAGGCGCTCGCCGGCCATGTAGCGGCGGGAGATCCTGCGAACTATGGGCCGGGGGATGACGGGCACGGAGTTGGCTATCGCCTTGTCTACTATTCCCATGGTCGGTGTCTCCTCGAATGGGCACGCGCTTCACCGGAGCTACGAGCCAGCCTCCCTCTCGGTGGCCAGCCGACTGTGGTGCCTGCTGTACAAGAAGTATATTACGAGCCCGGTCACGAGCCTTATCCACTCTCTGGCAGACTCGCTACGAGTACGGGTGAGATGATGCCGATTATCGGAACGATGGACACGAGAGGTGTACGCAAGGTGCGCTCGAGCTGCGGCGCCTCAGGATCACCAC
>JAWWQA010000367.1:0-2723 GCA_033854695.1 Rubrobacteraceae bacterium | reverse complement strand
GTGGTTTCGGTGGTCGGATCCTTGCCGTTACCAATACGCAAGGGTCGCTCATCACCCGCGAGGCCGACGCGGTTCTATTGACCAGGGCCGGTCCCGAGGTTGGGGTAGCCGCCACGAAGACCTTCCTCACGCAGGTTGCGGCGCTATACCTGTTGACACTCGAGCTTGCCAAAGCGCGCGGCATCCGTCCGGTGGAGGAACTTCTCGAGATCGGACGTGGGCTTCGCCGCTCCCCGGAGAAAGTCGAGGAGACGCTCACGCTCCTTGAAGGCCGGGTGGGGGAGGCTGTCGAGGTGTTTGCGGGGGCCAGGTGCGCGCTCTTTTTGGGGCGGGGCCACCTCTTTCCGGTGGCGCTCGAGGGAGCGCTGAAGCTCAAGGAGATCTCCTACCTCCCCGCCGAGGGATACCCCGCTGGCGAGATGAAGCATGGCCCGATAGCGCTCGTGGACGAGCAGTGTCCGGTAGTTGCAGTCTTCGGCGAGGGTACTTTGCGCGAGAAGACCCTCTCCAACGTCGAGGAGACCGTCGCCCGCGGGGCCCGGGTGATAGCCATAGCCCGCGAGAACGACGTTGCGGCCGGGCTCGTGGCACGGGCCACGTTGCCGGTGGCGGAGGTGCCGGAGATTCTGGGTCCACTCGTCTGTGCCGTGCCGCTGCAGCTGTTGGCCTACCACGTTGCCAAGGCTCGCGGCCTTAACGTGGACAAGCCGCGTAACCTCGCTAAGAGTGTGACGGTAGAGTAACTCTAGAGTTCTGTCTCGTGCGTCCGCGTCAGCAAATAACCTTTAGAGAACCTGGCTCGATGCGGAAGGACATCGGAAGCCTGCCCCAGACTTCGCCATCCAGTTGCACGGGGACCTGTGCGCCGGGAGACTTAGCGCGCAGCTCCTTAGCGGCGAAGGAGCGCATGGAGCGGTCGAGTGGCTTCTTCGCCAGAATGCGGGTCAGGACATCGGCCCTGAGCAGCCAGCTCACCCGGTCGACGAGGACGACCTCGAGCCTGCCGGTCGTAAGGGCGGCAGCCTCGGCTACCTGGAAGTCGCCACCGTAGTAGTGGCCGTTGGCTACGATGGCGAACTGCGTTACGTACGTATCGTCTCCGGCGACGAGGTGCAGCGGCGGCAGGTCTCCGTCGAGGTACACCTTAAAGGCCGCTAAAGGAAAGGCCAGGACTTTCAAATACCGCTTGAGGCGCGGGGTGACCTCGTTGACGACGTGGGCATCGAAACCCAACCCAGACATGCAGGTAAAGCGGCGCTCCTTACCCTCGTGGTCGGTGGCTACCCCTACGTCTATACGGCTCTCTTTGCCGCCGAGGATGCGCTTGCAGGCCGCCTGGGCCTTCAGGGGCAGCCCGAGCTCTCGTGCCAGCACGTTCGTCGTTCCGATCGGCAGGATGCCTAAAGTCGCGTCTTTCTCGAGGCCGTTGACTACCTCGTTGATAGTTCCATCGCCTCCGGCGGCAATAACGAGACGGGCTCCGGCCAGAGCTGCGAGCTCGGTGGCGTGTTGCGGGCGCTCCGTTGGCCATACCTCGACGTCGAGTCCCCCCGAGCGCAGGGTCTCCGCGCAGTGCTTCAGGAGATCCTTGCGCCGGGCGCGTCCAGCCTGAGGGTTGCCGATGATGACTGCCTCTCTAACTTCCACCCTCATATAATAAGCCCTCTTTCGCCGAATGTTACTCTGACGTAACATTCTCCTTATGGAGAGGATGAAAGATTTCGTGGTGCCGGGGATCGGAGTAGATGTCGTGGACGTCGAGAGGATGAAGTTTGCCCTTGAAAGGACGCCGAGGATTCGACAGCGCCTCTTTACCGAACGCGAGATTGCCTACTGCGAGAAGTTCCGCTTTGCCGAGCGCCACTACGCCGGCCGCTGGGCCGCCAAGGAGGCAGTGACCAAGGCTCTCGGCTGCGGCCTCATACAGTGGAACGGTGTCGAGGTCGTTCGCCGGCCTCGCCAGGCCCCGACGGTGCGCATCTTCGGTAAGATAGAGCGATTCGCCAACATGGTCGGCGTTCGTGAGGAGGAGCTCCAGATCTCCATCACCCATTCCGAGCTCTCCGCCGTCGCCGTATGCATTGTCCGCCGAAGGGAGGAGAATAGTTGAAGCTCTACTCCGCCGAAGAGATGACCCACGCCGACGAGGGTGCTCAAAAGCTTGGTATCCCCGGTGGCGTCCTCATGGAGCGGGCCGGCGTCGAGATGGCCCGCGCAACGCTCGAATACTTCGGATCTTTGAAGAGACGCCGGATCCTCGTAGTCGCTGGTGGGGGCAACAATGGCGGCGACGGCTTCGTCATCGCCCGCGAGTTGCACCTGGCCGGCGCCGAAGTCGTCGTGTTCGCGACGAAGGATGAATACGAGGGTGATCCGAAGGTGAACCTCGAGATCTTACGCAACCTGGACGTACGCTTCGTCGGGCGGGACGGGTTCGAGGACGAGCTGCGAGAGGCGGACCTCGTCGTGGACGCCCTTCTGGGTACCGGCTTTGCAGGCGAGGTGCGCGAAGACGTGGCGGAGCTGATCGAGGAGATTAACGAGTCGGTGGCAGCGGTCGTCGCGGTGGACGTGCCCTCAGGGGTGGACGGATCGACGGGGGAGGTGTGGGGGGCGGCGGTGCGGGCCGACCTGACGGTGTGCGCGCACGCGGCGAAGCTCGGGTGTGTTGTCTCGCCTGGCCTAGAGTATGCTGGCGAGGTCACAGTGGTGGAGATCGGTAT
>JAWWQA010000366.1:0-4884 GCA_033854695.1 Rubrobacteraceae bacterium | reverse complement strand
CCGCTCACGAGCATGCGACCGCGTACGCGGGCCGGCATAAACTCCGAGATATAGGCTGAGCTCAGCGGATAGTCGGCGCCAACCCCAACTCCCAGCAAGAAACGGAAGACGATCAGTGATGTGACGTCCCAGGCCAATGCGGAGAGCACCGAGAAGACCACGAAAAATGCCAGGTCCAACGCGTATAAGATCTTACGCCCAAACCGGTCCGATAGGCGCCCGATGACCGCGGCTCCTACCACCGCTCCTAACAAGGCCGCGGCCCCGATCAGGCCGAGGGTCGCCGCACTCGGGTTCAGGTCGGCAGAGATCAACGGCAGTGCGACCGCCATGATGAACAGGTCGAATCCGTCTATAAACACGCCCATCGCTGACAGGAACCAAACTCTCCAATGGACGGCCCCTAGCCGCGCATCGTCTAAGGCCCCTTGTAGTGAAGCACTCTGAGTGGTCATGACCTCCTCCCAATAGCCGGTGACCGCCGTGTGCCACCTTGCTACCTGTTAAGTTGATGTGCAGGAAGCGCGCGATGGGCTCTACGGTAGACAGTAGAGCGTACCCGGCACGTACACCGATGTAAAGGATCTGTGGCCGGTTCTGGTTGCCAGGACATAACCTGCGTGTAAATAGTTCGTTAAACGGAGAAAAAGTACTGGAGGCTTGGATAGGTCTATTCTTATAAAAGGATACGAACCGGCACATGGGTGATCTGCTCGCTGGACTTGCTGAATGGATTACCGACGTCGTCTACTACTTCGGCTACGTCGGCGTATTTGTACTGGTCGCGTTAGGGAACCTGCACCTGCCGGTCCCTACACAGCTGACTTTGCCACTTGCCGGCTTCCTCATCGGTGAGGGGAAATTCTCGTTCATCCCGGTGATGGCGGCATCGACGGCGGCGGCTGTGGCCGTCTCTCTGGTCTTCTATTTACTGGGGTTCTGGATCAACGAAGAGCGTCTGCGCAAATTCGTCGCCCGGTACGGTCGGTTCGTGTTCGTGGGTGAGTCGGACCTGGACAAGGCGAGTGAAGTGTTCGAGCGGCATGGCGGGAAGGCCATCCTCATCGGCCATCTCGTCCCGGGTGTAGGCGCCTTTATCTCGATACCGGCGGGTATGAGGCATATGTCGATCCTCGGGCGGTTCATGTCATACACCTTGATCGGGTGCGTACTATGGAACGGGGCGCACGTCGGCTTGGGGTGGGTGCTCGGCTCGCAGTGGGCGGTCGTGGAGCGATATGCGTCGATCATCGAGTATGCGGTGCTGGCCGCCGCTGCCGCTGGGGTCATCTGGTTCCTGTTGCGCCGGTGGAAGGCGCGCCGTTGATCGGAGCGCCCCGAAAGAGCAGGCGTATGGGAGACTCCGCTCGAAACGTTCGTGCCCGCCGCGGGTTGAGGCTGAGGACCACATGTTAGAATGTAATCATGACAGAGAAAGTGCGGAAAACCGAAGAGGAATGGCGAAGAGAGCTCACTCCCGAGCAGTATAAGGTCGCGCGGGAGAAAGGTACCGAGCAGGCCTTCACGGGCGAGTACTGGGACCACAAGGAAGAGGGCGTCTACCGCTGCGTCGGCTGTGGCGCGCCGCTCTTCGACTCGGAGACAAAGTACGACTCCGGGACGGGCTGGCCGAGCTTCTACGCGCCGATCGACGAGCACAATATCGAGACCGAAGAGGATCGCAGCCTCTTCTTTATGCGGCGAACGGAGGTGCATTGCGCTGTGTGCGGCGCCCACCAGGGCCACATCTTCGACGATGGACCCGAACCAACAGGCAAACGCTACTGCATCAACTCCGCCTCGCTCGACTTCGACCCGGAAACAAAGCCGGGTAAGTAACCGGAACACTGGGGATAGCTGATCTCCCCTGCCCGGCTCAAGTAATCGCGTCGCCGTAAAGATCGGCCGGACGGGGGGGAAGCCGGGCATTTTCGATTGGCTTCCTGACACATCGGCGCTGTAGCGTTGTTATTATACGAGACCGGGTGAGGCTCGGTTCGTCTAGTAGCAGAGGAGCGGGCCGAAGAAAGGAGGCCCGCGCAGCGTGTCGAAGAAAGAAGGTCAAAACCTGCCATCGTTTCGCTACGCCTTGGAGAAACAAGAGCCGAGGGTAGGCCCTGGTGGTGTGACGCGGGGGGCATCGGCGGTTGAGTTCCCCGTCTCCAAAGGTATCGCTGGCGTGTCGATGCGCCTCGCGCCCGGCGGAATGCGGGAGTTGCACTGGCATGCGAACGCAGCCGAGTGGGCTTATGTGATCTCCGGTCGCTGCCGCACGACGATACTACATCCCGATGGCTATTCGGCGACCGACGACTTCGGACCCGGGGACGTATGGTACTTCCCTCGGGGTTACGGTCACTCAATACAGGGGCTCGGCCCCGGCGAATGCCACTTCATCCTCTCCTTCGATAACGGGTACTTCTCTGAGGATCACACCTTCAGCATCACCGACTGGGTGGCGCATACCCCGAGGTCAGTAGTCTCGCAAACCCTGGGCATTACTGAGGAAGACGTCGCACGCTTACCGGACAGTGAGGTGTACTTCGCTAAAGGTCCGGTGCCAGCACTCCAGCTAGGCGACCGAGAGGTAGGCCCACGGTCTTCTGATGTGCAGCGCTCGTTGACCACGTCTCACCGGTACCCGCTCATGGCGCAAGCGGCGCGTAAGTTTGCTGGAGGAACGCATAGGGTCGTAACGGTCAAGGAGTTTCCTATTTCGACCACCATGTCAGGAGCGGTCTTTGAGTTGTTGCCGGGCGGAATGCGCGAGATGCACTGGCATCCCAACGCGGACGAGTGGCAGTACTACATCTCCGGGAGCGCATGTATGACTGTCTTCATGGCCCAGGGCAATGCCGAGACGGTGGAGTTCGAGGCCGGGGACGTCGGCTACGTGCCACAAGGGAGCGGGCACTATATCGAGAACACAGGGGAAGATGTCTGCCGTGTCTTGATCACCTTCAACAGCGGACACTATCAAGAGATTGGTCTGACCGAATGGCTGGCGTCGAATCCGAGCCAACTTGTGGCGACTAACTTTCGGATCCCCGAGTCGTTGGCCGAACGCTTCCCGCGTGAGGGCCACTTTCTGGTGCCGCCACCCGATGCCCGCCGCTGAGGCGGGCAGAGATGTCGAAGCAATCCCGGTTCTCGTTCGGTGACGGATGCGGCCAGTCGCACGTATTCGCGCTGGAGGGCACGATCCTGTGTAAGGAACCGCGATCAACGCGCTGCTGAAGATGTTCGCTCAGCCCGCGCTGACGGCCGCCCTGGTGCTCGCACTCGGGATCGCTGATCCAATAGCGCGTGAAGGCGTCGTGATCTGTGCGCTGCCCTCGGCGGTGATGCCCACCATCCTGTCCACGCGCTACCGGGTATATGAGTCCGAGGCTTCCTCGACGCTAGTCTTCACTTCGCTGCTCATGGTCGTGACGATCCCGATAGTCCTCCTCTTAACCGGTGGCTGAGCCTACCCCCAATGGGTGGGACGACAGCTGATGTGAGATTTCTACCGCGGAAGGCCGCTGGCCAAGCTGCGCGATGCCATCGGAGAGGGCTCCGAGCTGCGCGAGCTTGACGCCAGGTTACGCCAGAGGTTCCCTGAGGAGGGCGTGCCCTTACTACGTCATCTTCTGGAGCCTTGAGATGGACGCACGCGTTCAGGGTCCAGCCTTATCTCGAAGCCGGCCGCTACGATGCATAGTGTGTCGTAGCGGCCGTTACTTCAGGTCATACAGCTCGCCGAACTTCCTGTTCAGGTACTGGAGATAGGGCCTCGTGTCGAGTGGACGACCGGTCGCGCGCTGGATTAGCTCGTCCGGATAATACCGGGAACCATGATGGTGGACGTTCTCGCGCAGCCAGCCTAGGAGGGTCGCGAACTTGCCCTGCTCTATCTGCTCTGGGATCTCTGGGTGAGCCTTTACTGCCTCGTCGAAGAACTGGACGGAGAGGATATTGCCAATGGTGTACGTCGGGAAGTAGCCGAAGAGGCCGTCAGCCCAGTGGATGTCCTGCAGCACGCCCTCGGCGTCGTTCTTCGGGGCGATGTCGAGGTACTCCTCCATCTTTGCGTTCCAAATGGAGGGAAGATCAGCGACGGTGAGGTCGCCCTCGATCAAGGCGACCTCGAGCTCGAAGCGCAATAAGATGTGCAGGTTGTAGGTGACCTCATCGGCCTCCACCCGGATCTCCGAGGGCCTGAGCACGTTGATCGCACGGTAGAACGTCCCGGTATCGACTGCGTCTAGAGCTTCAGGAAATACCTCTTGCAGCTTCGGGTAGTAGTGTGACCAGAACGGCTGTGAACGCCCGACTAAATTCTCCCAGAGCCTCGACTGCGACTCGTGGACGCCCATCGACGTACCGCCTTCCAAGGGGGTGCGGGCATAGTCCGGATTTACCCCCTGCGTGTAGAGGGCATGACCGGCCTCATGCATGGTGCCGAAGAGGGCGGGCGCGAGCCAGCCTCTGTCGAAGCGGGTCGTTATGCGCACGTCGCCCGGGCCTGGGCTCACGCAGAACGGGTGAACGGAACGGTCCTGCCGGCCGCGCTCCCAGTCGTAACCGAAGGCGGAGATCACCGCCCTACCGAACTTCTCCTGCTTTCCCTCTTCGAAGGTGCCCTTGAGAAGCGTCTCGTGGTCCTCGCCGTCTCGCCCGGCGACTGCCCGAATTAGTGGCACGATGCCCGCCTTGAGCTCTTCGAACACCGCCTCGAGCCGCACCTTCTTCGCCCCCGGCTCGTAGGCGTCTAACAGGGCGTCATAGGGATGATCGTCGTAGCCCAGAGACTCTGCGGCTTCGCGCTTGAGGAAGAGTATCTTCTCGAGGTGGGGGGCGAAGAGGGACCAGTCGGATTCCTCTCGTGCCTTAACCCAGGAT
>JAWWQA010000365.1:0-6126 GCA_033854695.1 Rubrobacteraceae bacterium | reverse complement strand
CTGTAAACATAAGAAGCGTTCATCCTTTCTCTGCTTCAGTTAGTGCTTCTTGGAATCTACGACTTGGGGAGGGTTGCCTCTCCTCTGGTTTGTCTCAGGGAAGATTGGTCAGCTCCTCTTTAAACTTACGAGAACGCTATTACAAGGAAGCACAGCAAATAACAGAAGCCCATGCAACGACCGTAGAGCCGGGCGACCTCATGTTCTTCGCGCTCCAACGAAGTACCCCAAACAGCTCCGGAAAGGGTGCCACAAAACCCCGTAAGGACAACCACAGCATCCTGCACATGATTCATGCCCTACCAGCCTTTTAGTCCAATTATCCTTTTACAACTGTACGAGTATGCACACGAAGCTAAGAGGACATTAAGAACAGATTGGTGTCAGCTGGTGTCGGCTTTGCCCGTACCTCGACGCACCCATCATACCTACGTTTGATGGTCGTGTTCCCCGCGGGCCTGGTGCAGGAGGCTTTGCAAGGTTTAGAGATAGACCGCGGCTGCTTCGGCTCGGTCTGCCTCTTGAGCAAGCCGAACTACGAAGGTCGCATCAGCCCCAGACCTCCTGCGCGGTCTCGACTATGAGGCGGAGCTTGTCGACCTGTTGTTCGTGGGTGAGCGTGTTGCCCTCGACCGTGGAGGAGAAGCCGCACTGGGGCGAGAGGCAGAGCTGTTCGATCGGCACGAAGCGTGTCGCGTCCTCGATGCGCCGCTTGAGCTCGTCCTTGGCCTCGAGCTCACCACGCTTGGTGGTAACGAGTCCCAGAACTACCATCTTGTGCCTGGGTACGAAGCGCAGGGGCTCGAAGCCGCCCGAGCGTGCGTCGTCGTACTCGAGGAAGAAGCCGTCGACCTCAAGCTCGTTGAACAGGATCTCGGCGACGAAGTCGTAGCCACCTTCGGCAGCCCAGGAAGAGCGGAAGTTGCCGCGGCACATGTGAGTGGTGACGGTCATGCCTGCCGGCTTGCTGGCGAGCGCCCGGTTAATGTTGCGTATATAGGTCTCGTGCTGGTGCTCAGCGTCGCCGCCCTGCTGTGCGATCATGGCGCGCTGGCGCGGGTCGTTGAGATAGGCGAGGCTGGTGTCGTCGAACTGCAAATAGGTGCATCCCAGCTCGCCCAGGCGTCGTACCTCCTCTGCGTAGGCCGCTGTCAGGTCTACCCAGAACTCGTCAAGGCCGGGGTAGACCTTCTCATCGATCGCCGCGCGGCCGCCACGATAGTGAACCATGCTCGGCGAGGGGATCGTCAACTTAGGCGTAGTCGTGGTGGTTAGTGACTCCAGGTATGTGAAGTCATCGCCAAAGATCGTTTCACTGACCCCCAACTTTCCGTCGATGCGCAGCGCCGCCGGGGTGAACTCGATAGCGCCCTCTTCGTTGCGGAACTCTACTTTGAGATCTCCGGGCGCTTTGGAGATGCCATCGAGCTGGTAGATGAAGTCCATGTGCCAGGAGGCGCGGCGGAATTCGCCGTCGGTGGCGGACTGAAGCCCCACGTCCTCCTGCATCTGCACTACTGTCCGGATCGCATCATCCTCGATACCGCGCAGCTCCTCGGCAGAGATGCGGCCCGCCGTGAAGTCCTCGCGGGCCCGGAGCAGTTCGGGTGGGCGTAGCAAGCTCCCGACGTGATCGGCGCGAAACGGCGGCGTGGTGCGAGTCAAAGTGGATCATCCTCCCTCATGGCCAGTCGAGTTGCCATAAATTGTACCCGCTGGCGGCCCGATGCTACTCAGCGCTGCCGTGCTTGACACCCGGGTTTATTGGGCTCTACCTTCACTGTGTTTGCTAACCATCGCTTCTTGCCACCGGCCACGCCCCATTTCGGGAAACATACAGGCTTGGAGATGCCAGCAGGCTCGGTGCACAAGCAGTGTTACGAGCTTGTAGCAAGATTAGTCCAGCGGTCCAGTTACAACATCCTCGCTTGCTTGGACCCTTGCGGGCCGAGACCTGACAAAGGCTAGCAGCTCTACTTACCGGATCTCTTTACGTACTACCAGAACCGGGCAATGGGCATGCCGGACCACTGAGTCGGAGACGCTTCCCGTCAAGGCCCTCCTGATCCCGCCCAAACCCCGGCTACCCGTCACCACCAGCCCCACGCTCAACTCCTCTGCCAGGTCGACGATCTCCGCAGCTGGCGTCCCCATCCTCAAATGCGCCTGCGCAACCGTCCCTCCGGCCGCTCGCACCTTCTCAACCTCCGCGTCAAGCGTCTGGCGAGCCACCTGCTCGAACTGCCGCCCCAGCTCCTCTATGAGGACGGGGTCCTCTTGCTCTACCCACACCGGGTCCGTAGCTTCGGGATAGACCAAAGCCGCCGAGTACGCGTCCTTACCGACGTAGACCACGTGCAGCTCCGAGTCGGTTTTCTTAGAGATCTCCACTGCCACCTCCGTCGCATGAGCAGCGTCCTCTGAGCCGTCCGTGGCCAGTAGGATCCTCGTTGGAAAAATGCTCATCGCTACAACCCCCTAATCTGTTTGGTCCATTATCCTCGAACGCAGTCTGCAAGGCGTCCCCAAGAAGACCAGATCTACCCTCCGACCACGTCTTGCAGGCGAGGGGCTGTAGTCCTTTGCCAGCAGGTAGCAGCGTCCTCCAGAGGACGTACCGGACAGCATTCAGGCCCTCTTCGCGTAGTCCTTTAGCTTCTCTACTGGCGATCCGCTTCTAGTTTGACCTATGCCCAAGATGTTGCGTGTCGCCGAATTCCCCCTGTAATGAGCCTTTGGAATGCTTTACGCTGCAGACATGGGAGAGCTGCACACCAATAATGGTCCCGTCGATGGCAACCACGATCTCGATGTCGCCGGGGAACTGCCCAAGGAGTTGCCGAGGGAGATCGTCGAACACTGCGATCTCGATGTCGCCGGGGAACTGCCCGAGGAGCTGCCGAGGGGGCTCGTCGAACGCCTGGAAGACCTGCAGCGACGACTCGGACGCTGCGAGGGTCGTCTAGAGCTTGCCGGGCTCGCGGAGACCCTCCTCCGAAAGCAACTGAAGCGAGAAAGCGAACGTGCCAATCGTCTCGAAGAGAAGCTTCGCGGAACGGAGGCCGATTTACACGCCGCAGAGGCCGCGCTATATAAAGCGCGCCAAACTCGCTGGGGATGGTTTAAGCGCTTCTTTGGGTTAGGTGCGACAGAACAATGACGAAGAGGAACGCGAAATAGCCCAGCAACAACATCTCGGCACGCTACTTTAGCATCACGTTACTAGTAAACCAGGTACAGGAGGCGAGGATGACAACGTTGACAGAAAGGGAGGATGCACCCTTCCCCTGGTGGCTAGTTCTGTTGGAGGGCATTTTCGCTGCCGTCTTCGGACTACTTCTATTAACGGCCCCGGCTGCTACGCTGCTCTTCCTGATCCAAGTCTTTGGTTTTTACTTATTCCTCGGAGGCACCTTTCGGATCGTCAGCATCTTCACTAACCCTTCTTCCTGGGGATGGAAACTCGCCGGCGGCCTCCTCGGCATCATCGCCGGCATATTGGTGTTGCAGCATCCGCTGTTGAGCGCTATCGCAATACCTGCGGTTGTCCTTTACGTCCTCGGTTTTCTCTCCATAGTCGAGGGTATCTTTGAGGTGATCGCAGCCTTCCAAGGAAGTGGTTGGGGTATCGGAATCTTAGGCATCTTGCGCATCGTCTTTGGCATCATCCTGGTGTTAAACCCCTTGATCGGCGTGGTAGCGCTGCCGTTTATCTTGGGAGCGTTCATGCTAGTCGGCGGCATCTTCGCATTCGTGGCGTCTTTCCGCATGCGTTCCAGTCCTGCTGCTACAGGGGGCTGAGTCTTTAGCCAACCTGTGCCCTTGGCGCAGGGTTCTCTTTGTGGTACCGCGGTATCCTAGGGATGATGATACGGCTAGAGAAAGTAGAGTATCACGAATGAAAGCACGCAAGTTACTATTAACCATGACGGGGGTTCTTGGGGGGTTGCTGCTTTACTTTTTCGTTGGGCTCAAAGTGCAGTCTCGGCTGGCAGCTGCATTAGACAGGCCAAGAGCGTGCCCGGCGGCTCTCTCGTGGGTGTTGGAGCGCCCGCGTCGAATCCGTAAGGAAGTGCCTCAGGTACTCGACAGGATTGGCATCCGCCCCGGCGAGCGTGTTCTGGAAGTTGGCTGCGGCCCGGGCGTCTACACGGTGCAGGCTGCACCTCGCCTGGAGCCAGACGGGCAACTTATCGCTGTAGACCTACAACAAGAGATGGTCGATCGCGCATCGGAGCGTATCCGAGACGCCGGACTCGATAACGTGGAGATCCACGTCGCCGACGCCCACCACCTGCCACTTGAGGATGCTAGCGTGGATAGGGCCTTCTTGGTTGGTGTACTCCCCGAGATACCCGACCCGCAGGGAGCACTCGACGAATTACGCCGGGTGCTGCGGCCAGACGGCACGCTCTCGATCTCCGAGGGGTTCCTTGATCCGGACTATCGATTTGCCTTCGAGACCATCCGTCAGGTACAGCAGGCGGGCTTCGCATTGGTAGAGCGTTTCGGAAACGTATGGCAATACACAACTAACTTTCGCAAAGCCGTGTGAGAGGAACCTTACACCCGGCTTTGCACGCGTGCCTTCGGTAGATATGAGCTTGCGCCAATAGGTGAGCAGCTTATGTGGGCATGAACAAGAGAAGGGCTGTTTAGACGCTCTAACCTCACGTGGTCCAGGGCACCTGAAGAACCTCATATCCCCTGGATTTCTGACCAGAGTCCGGCCTCGAATTAAGAAAGCCGCTATTACTATCGTTAGACGACTGGTCTCCTTTTCCATTATCTTTCTATGTCTCGTGCTCCACGTATTTCAGGTGCTTCCAAACCCCTTCGTCCGGGTCCTACTCCTCTAAAGGGCCCCTTTTTCGCTCGGGCCAGCGTTCTACTTTCCAGCGCTCTCGATCGCTCTCCCGACTCGTTGATCGGCGCTACGCACCGACTTTTCTGCGAGCTTCAGTCCGATCAAGCGTGCTGTTGGCATCTTATAACTTGGAGATGCTTAGTCGCTGATGCGTGACTCTTCGAGGTCGAGGTCGCGTATGATGCGGCGCATGGCTTCCGGGCTTAGGGCGCCTTGATCGCGCAAGGAGACAACTGCCTCCCTTTCGGCTGTGAGGAGCTCACGTCGCCAGTTGCGCCAGGCTTCGGAGCTTTGTGCGTACTCGTCAGTGGTCGTGCCGGCCTCCAGGCCGGCCGTGTAGCGTCGAATGCGATCCTCGTAAAACTCGCGCATACGTTCTTGGCTCCGCGGCGGGATCCGCTCGTCGTCGGCGCTTAGCTCCTCGAGCCTGCTGAGGGCCGCGTGTGCGGCTTTGAGGCGCGCGCGCAATTCCGCGAGCATGCCGGCTTCGTCTGCGTCTGAAAAGCGCAGTGCCCTTATCAAGGGACCCAGGGTGAGGCCCTGCAGGACGAGCGTAGCGAGGATCACCGAGAAGGTGAGGAAGAGGATCAGGTCACGCCCGGGGAACGGGTCCCCGGCGTTCGTGGTCAGGGGAACGGCGAGGGCCGCCGCCAAAGAGAGAGCGCCCCGCATGCCGCTCCAGCTCATCACCAGCCGCTCCTGCCATGGGGAGCGCAGGTATCTGTTGCGCAAGAGGCGGTCGAAGACCGGGTGGAGGTAGGGCGTGGTGAAGAACCAAGCCAGACGTACACCGACAACCACACCATACACGAGTGCTGCGTAGAGCAGGAACTCACCTACTGACCTCTCGTCGAGGCCTCCGATGATCGCGGGAAACTGCTGGCCGATCAGGACGAAGAGCAGCGCCTCCAAGACGAAGACCAACACGGACCAGAAAGAGAGAGCCTCTAGCCGTGTGGCTGCTTCCGGAAAGATCCCCGGAGCTCTCCACCCTTGGTAGAGGCCATACGCGACGACGGCCAGGATACCGGAGATGTGCAGCACCTCTTCGGCGGCTATGTAGACGGCATAGGGTATCAGCACGGAGAACGTGATGAGGAGCGAGGTTTCCCTCAGGCGAGCCCACAGAGGGACGACGATCAGGGAGAGTATCAGGCCGAAGAGCAACCCACCCCCGCCGACCAGGACGAAGTTAAGGCCGGCTTCCGCGATGGAGAACGTGCCGCTGACCACTGCGCCTACGGCGAGCCTGAAGGCCA
>JAWWQA010000364.1:0-3450 GCA_033854695.1 Rubrobacteraceae bacterium | reverse complement strand
GATCATAGCCTTCCTCAAGCCCCGTAAGCCTCGAAAGAGGAGGACACAAAAGCCACCAGCACAGCAGAGGACGAAGAGGCTTATCGAGCGTGCCGGAGAGGCTAATAGAAAGGCCATCTCCGTCCTCAAAACAGGCAAGCAAAAGACCCACCGGATACGCAAGACGCGGCCCCGGAAGCCACTGCAAAAGGCAAAGGAAGTCCCCATTCTCGGAAAGCTCAAAGGGTGGCTGCGGCGCTCGTCCCGTATCCCCGGTGACTGGACGAGGAAGCTGCGCGACCGGCTCTCCCGCTAGCTCGCCGGCAAAGCAAAGGGGATACGGAAAGGAAGCCCCTGCTAAAAGCTGGCAGCTGTTAGCAGGCTGACCCGGTGGGTCAGCCTGCCCAGGTACCGGCCTTCTCGTCCTTCTCTGCGGTCCAGACGGTAGGATCTTCGGCGTGCTCAGCCTCGCCCTGTGTCTCGAGCCAACGCTCGGCGTCGATCGCCGCCCGGCAGCCGTCCCCGGCGGCGGTAACGGCCTGCCGGTAGCGCTTATCGGAGACATCGCCCGCGGCAAATACACCGGGGACATTGGTCATGGTGTGCTCGTGCTGAATTATGTAGCCGCCCTCGTCCATCTCGACCTGGCCCTTGAAGAGACGGGTGGCAGGCTCGTGGCCGATAGCCGCGAAAAAGCCCTCCACGCCGATCTCGCGCTCCTCGCCGGTCTTCACGTTCTTTACACGGATACCCTCCACGGAGTTCTCGCCCAGGATGTCCTCCACCACCGTGTCGGTGACGAAGGTGATCTTGGGGTTGTTGTGCGCCCGGCCGAGCATGATCTTGGAGGCCCGGAAAGTGTCGCGGCGGTGGATCAAGAGCACCTGGCCTACATATTTAGTGAGGAAGAGCGCCTCCTCCATAGCCGTGTCGCCGCCACCGACGACAGCCACCTTCTTCTCCTTGAAGAAGAAGCCATCGCATGTGGCGCAGCCGCTCACCCCGCGCCCCATGAGCCGCTGCTCGCCCTCGAGACCGAGCCACTTGGCCTTCGCCCCCGTGGCGATTATGACCGAATTGGCTAAAGTAGGCTCCTCTTCGCCCTCGGCCCACAACTTGAAGGGTCGCTCGGAGAAGTCCACCTGCTCGACGTTATCCGGACGCATCTCCGCCCCGAAACGGGCGGCCTGCGCCTCAAAGTCATCCATCATGTCCGGTCCTGTCACACCGTCCCTGTACCCCGGATAGTTCTCGACGTCCGAGGTGAGCATGAGCTGCCCACCCGACTCGAACCCCTGGAAGACTAACGTGTCGAGGTTCGCCCTCGCTGCGTACAGGGCCGCCGTGTACCCGGCAGGCCCGGATCCGATAATAACGGTATCGTAGATTTTTTCGGCCAACGCCAAACCCTCTCCTCGAATATATAAGTCCTGAGCATATATTTTATTACATCGGGTTTTCAGGGTTGGTCAACCGTTCACACGCGATGCCTCGGTGGAGCTACGCCCGGGGTCGCGGCAGCGAGAGGAGCAGAGTCCTCGCGGCCACGCGGTATAAAGACCTGCGAGATCGGGCTATCGCCACCTAGAAGAAAAAGCCGAACCAGGTGGAGAAGAAGCCGAAGAAACCATGAAAAAAGTTGGAGACTGCGCAGGCAGCAGTACCACCGGCAACAGCACAACTGGAGAATGGTGCTGCGCAAGCAGCGGCGCCCCCGGCAACAGCACAGCTAGATGGGCCGGCAGCGGATAGAGCGAAAGCAGGAACAGCAGTCACTACCAGCAATGCCACCACCAGTACCGCCATCACCAACACCTGAAGCCTCACTTAAGTTGCCTCCTTTCGTATACGCAACCCCACTATTGCTACCACTGTAATTAATGACAGAAAAATAAGGGACTTGCAAGGCCACCGAAAGAGTTTTCTTGATCGAGTCCCGGCTCTTTTCATAGCCAATTCCTGAACCTCGTCTCTAGATATAGGTTTGACGTTCAGTAGAGCGGGCAGATATAGTAGATAGTGCCAATCGTGTCGTGATGCCACCGATAGGGACAGGGAGAGGAGGACAGGCGGTGAACCACTATTACTCGTGGTTGGAGGATTATCTTGCGCGGCTCGACGGCAAGGAGGCACGCAAGGAGTACTACGAGAGGTACTACGCAGGGTGGCACGAGACGGCCCAGAAGTTGGCCGAGGCCATCTTAGAGTCCCACAGGATGTTGTCGAGCTTTTCGCTGGAGGCCCAGGAGCGCCAGGCGGAGCTCACCCGGAGCTTCTTCGAGAGCGTGGACGGTATTCTCAGAGCACAAGCGGAGAGCAACTTAGCTGCTTCGCGGAGACTGGCTGAGCAAACCATCAAGGGACAAGAAGCCGCACAGTCATTAGTCCAGGAGTCGATGGGTGCCTATATGGATTTCCTGAACTCCATGTTCTCCTTCTACCACGGAGGCATACGGACGGTCGAAAGGGGCGCCAAGAGGGGCAAAGACCAGGACTAGCGACGTAGGGAGCCGGGGTCCTTATCGGGGGCTCCGGCTTTTCGAAGTAGGGTCCTTGAGACCTCTCTCAACAACGTTTAACTAACACTTATTCTAAACGTTTCCTTGATTTAACCCTAGTAGTTCCGCGGGCTCGTACAATCAAGCAGCGTATGGATCTACCCCGCTTACAACCTCCTCCTGGCGAGAATCTTGGCGCAGAAGAGAGGGCACTCAGGAGGAAGGGAATCGTGCTCGCGGTTATTGGGGCGCTTCTAATGGCCCTGGCCGTGCTCGACGGCTGGCCGGCAATGTGAGCCCGGTGTCCTCTTCCTACGGGCACTCCTCTGTACGGGGAGTGTACGGTTACGACCGCATCGGGTAAGTAGGAACCGGCGATGGACCGGCGTTCCTCAAAGGGCTCCTCTCTCCATGAGCTTAAGATGGCGCCTTTTGGGTAGAATAGTTTTCTATGGAACCTATCGTGCTCATCATATTGGTGTTGCTGGTGGTCGCGGTCCTGTTCGGAGGGGGGAGGGGTTCGCTGTCGGGGCTCGTCATAAACGGGATCGTTGGGGTGGTCCTCCTCTTTTTGACGAACCTGATTCTTCAACCGCCCATCCCGATCAACGTCTTGACCGTGCTCGTGTGCGCCATCGGCGGTGTGGTCGGGTGGCTGCTCATCCTGATACTCCATATCCTGGGGATAGCCTTTTACGTAGCCGTGTAGGGATACCTTCGAGATCCCGTCTGCCAGGGTTGGTCAGAGAAGAGTACGACGGCTTGCTCGGGCCACGGGCGCAGTTTAGAGTAGTGTGGGTGCCGGGAGCAAACTTCACGAGCCAGGACATACTCGCCCAGTTGGACGAGTGCGCAGGGAAGTTCGGCTTTCCGATGCTCGACAACGGCTACGTGTATCTGGCGGACGTGCGGCTCAGCGCATACCGGGACGATGCACGGTGGGCCCTGGTGATCGAGGTTCTCGGTTTCGACG
>JAWWQA010000363.1:0-3837 GCA_033854695.1 Rubrobacteraceae bacterium | reverse complement strand
GCCGCGATCCTCACCAAGACGGAACTGCTCTTGCCCGTCATCGGGGGCATCTTCGTACTGGAGGCGCTCTCGGTAATCATCCAGTACGGCTTCTTCAAGTTAACCAAGAAACGGGTCTTCAAGATGGCCCCTATCCACCACCACTTCGAACTCGCGGGTTGGGAGGAGAACAAGGTCGTGGTGCGGTTTTGGATCATCCAGTTCGCCTTCGCCGTCGCAGGCTTTGTCCTCTACTACTTCACCCTCTACAACGCCGCTGTATGAAGACCCTCATCTACGGTGCCCGGGAGTCCGGTATTGCCGCCGCCCGCGCCCTCCTCAGCAGGGACGAGGAGGTGATCGTGGCCGACTCGGACGACTCGGAGCATCTTAGGAAGCTAGTCTTCGATCTCGGCGTCGAGGGACGCCTTGGTGTGACCCCGAAGGTCCTGGAAGAAGGCGTCGATCGCATCGTGGCGAGCCCGGGCGTTCGTCCCAGGGACGCGGTGCTAACCACTGCCGAAGAGAAAGGCATCCCGGTCCTCTCCGAGGTCGCCCTGGGGCTTTCGCTGCTAGATGAGGAAGCTCCGGAGGTGAGGGTCGCGGCCGTGACCGGAACGAACGGCAAGACCACCGTCGTGGACATGCTGCGTGGCATCCTCACCGCATCGAACGTTCCGCACGCCGTGGCCGGCAACTCCTGGCGTGCGCTGACCGGCTGTCTGGACGAGGTCCGGGAGACGGGCTTGCTCGTCCTGGAGCTCTCCTCATTCCAGCTGCATTATATGGAGGAACCTGGCTTCGATATCGCGATGTTACTCAACGTCCGGCCGGACCACCTCAATTGGCATGCTTCGTTCGGGGAGTACGTTGCCGACAAGCTGCGCATCTTCGATGGACAGGCGGCTGAGGACCTCGCGTTGGTGAGTGCTAACGATCCGGTGAGCCGGGACGCTGCGGATAGCCTTGTCGCGGAGATGATCGTTGTAGGGGAGGGCCAAGCGCTGGTCGAAACAGAGTGTCTCTTACTGCGAGGCCAACCTCTAGCTGAGACAGGGGAGTTACCTTTCGCTGGGCTGCACAATTACGAGAACGCGCTCTTTGCGGCGGCTGCCGCGGAGAGGTTAGGCGTGGGGCTCGGAGCCATTCGAGACGGGTTGCTCGGCTACCGGATCAAGCCGCATAGGATGCAGGTCGTGGCGAAGCGCGGTGGCGTGAAGTACGTGGACGATTCGAAGGCGACCAACCCGGCGGCCGTCGCGGCGGCGCTGGCGAGCTTCGAAGAGCCTACCGTCCTGATCCTTGGTGGATCGGAGAAGCAGACGGACTTCGCCGAGGTGCTGCCACACCTGACGCGCTGCCGGGCGATCGTGTGCCAGGGCGAGGCAGGACCCAGGATCTCGGAGTTCCTTATGAAGAGCGGCCTGAGAGTGAAGGTCTGCCTGGCACCGGATCTCGCCTCTGCGGTGGAGGAGGCGCATAAAGTCGCCTTTTCCGGGGACGTGGTGTTGCTTTCGCCTGGGTGCGCGAGCTTCGATCAATATGCCGGGTACGCCGAGCGAGGGATGGCCTTCGCCGGGCTTGTAACTGCGGAGAATGGAATACAGCGTCCTGAAGTGCGAGTGGAGCGGAGGGCCGTCGGTCGGTAATGACGCTTCGAGTGAACCTCTTCGTGGTAGCGCTGGCGCTCTGTCTATTCGGGAACGTGATGGTCTATTCGGCGACCTCCAAAGAGTATGGGACACACTACCTACTCGTGCGTTTCATACACGTGGCTCTCGGGGTGGCAGCGTTCTTCGTGGCCAAACTGGTGCGTTACACCTCGTGGCGCAAGATCACACCTGCGTTGTACCTCGTCGTGCTCGTGAGCCTCGTGCTGGTGCTGATCCCGAGCCTGGGGACCCAGGTTGGCGGGGCGCGGCGGTGGTTCGACCTTGGCCCGGTGAGCTTGCAGCCGGCAGAGTTCGCAAAGCTGGCGGCGATTCTCTTGCTTTCCTGCGTGGTCGCTCGAGTGCGCCCGGGTTCGGGGTTGCCCGCGTGGCCGATCCTGGCAGTGGGGCTGCTCGTCGGGCTCGTGTTTTTCGAGCCCGACTTTGGCACCTCGGTCGTCATCGCGGGCGGCGTGGCCGGAGTCTTATGGGCTTCGGAGCTAAGGACGAGGGATCTTCTGCTCGGAGCTTTGACGACGTTCGTCGTGCTGTTCGGGATGATGCTCTTAGAACCTTACCGGCGCGACCGCTTCCTGACGTTCCTCGATCCATGGAGTGTCTCGGACGGCTCCGGATACCAGATCGTCCAGTCCATGGTTGCCATAAAGGCCGGCAGCTTCTTCGGGACCGGAACCGGAGCGGGAGTAGGGGGCGTCTCCGTCCCAGAGGCGCAGACCGATATGATCTTCGCTCTCATCGGCGAGGAGCTGGGGCTCCTGGGCATGGTGGCCGTGATCGGGGCCTTCGGATTTCTCGCCCTCGCGGGGTTCAAGATCGCGCTGGACGCCCCCTCGGTGATGAGCAGGTGCCTGGCGGCGGGACTATCAACGATGTTCGCGGTCCAAACAACCTTCAACATCGGGGCAGCCATGGGCGCTGTTCCTTTAGCCGGGATGACACTCCCCTTCGTCAGCTACGGTGGCTCGAGCGTGATCGTCTGCTTCGTCGCCGTGGGAATCCTCTACCGTATTTCGGAGGATGGTGAGAGAGCACATGAGGTCAAACCCCATAGGGGCTCGAAAAGCGATAAGTCAGCACGTCCCGCGCGTCTTGATCGCCGGCGGCGGAACGGGGGGACACACGATCCCCGCGCTTTGCGTGGCGGATAGCCTCCACGCGAAAGGCGCCGCCGTCGAGTTCGTCGGCTCGAGCGCGGGTATCGAGGCCACCCTCGTCCCGAAGGCGGGCTACGCTTTGCACGCCCTGCCGCTTGTGGGGCTCTCGGGCGGACCCGTAAAACGTGTCCGCGCCAGCCTCCTTTTCCTCAAGGCACTGCAGCGTTGCCGCGCCATACTCAAGACATTTCGCCCTGGCGCGGTGCTCGGTGTCGGTGGCTACGCAAGCGCTCCGGCCGTCCTCGCGGCGAACGCTCTCAAGATCCCTACCTTCCTTCACGAACAGAACTCCGTCCCCGGTAGGGTGAACCGTTTCGCCAGCCGGTTTACGCGTGAGATCTTCGTGACTTTCCCCGCCGCGGCCGAGTTCCTGCGGGACACCTTCCCGGTCGGGATGCCGACGCGAAGAGAGTTCTTCGAGGCGTCCAGAGAAGACGCCCTGAGAAAGCTCGGCCTTGAGCTACCGGTCGTCCTGATCTTCGGTGGGAGCGGTGGCGCCTTAAAGCTAAATCTGGCAGCCGCCAAGGCCTTTCGGGGCGCTACGCCGTACACCATCTTCCACATCTCCGGTAGAAGGGACTTCGGTCGCCTCTTCACCGACAATCCCCGGCACAAGATCGTCGAGTACGAGAACGAGCTCTGGCACCCGTTGGCCGCGGCCGACGTGGTGGTGATGCGAGCGGGCGCTGGCTCCCTATTCGACGTGGCGGCGGCCGGAAAGGCGGCGATCGTCATCCCCTATCCCTACGCGACCGGCGACCACCAGATCCACAACGCCCGGTACTTTACCGAGAAAGGCGCCGCCGAGCTCCTGAGTGACGACAAGGTAAGCGCCGAAACTTTACGCGGCCACGTCGAAAAGCTACTGGGCGAGGAGCCACGCCGCGAAAGGCTCGCCGACAATTTGCGATCGCTCGCGACTCCCGAGGCCGCTGATGAGGTGGCCGGGCGACTGCTCGAGGCGGCGACTAACCAGAAAGGAAAACTACCGTGAGGATACATATGATCGGCATCGGCGGCGCCGGGATGAGCGG